>NZ_LZZV01000099.1:0-2413 GCF_014170385.1 Delftia sp. UME58 | reverse complement strand
GCCTTCGCTCCGGACTATCCCTACGTCATCTTCGTCCAGGCCTTCGGCCTTCCCTTCAGATTCCCTCGGGCTTATCGACTCCCCGCACGCCCCGGGGGACTGTCGCGCCGGGCTCTGCTGGCTGAATCTTGATCGTCGCTGGGGAGGGCGGTGTGCTTAGGGTTCTTCTCCACGGGTTTTGAGTGGTGGAGGATCTTGCGGGGCCCGCTCCCGGCCGGCCGCGCGGGCGGCCTTGGGGAGCTTACGCATCGTCTTGCGTCGTTGCGCGATTCGCTTCGCGTGTGGGTTGCGGTGCCTAAACATCATCGCCAGAAAACTCCTACGCATCGCCTTCGGCGTATGGAAATCGCGCAAACCCTTCGACGTCAATCGCTTTATCGCCAACCAGGCTTGCGCCAAACCATAGAATCTACGATTGACGATCCATGCGTGGTTGGAGGCCAGTTCGCGAGGGAGTGTCAGTTTTTTTGTGTTTAAGGCACTCAGTGCCTGATCCCGTGGAGGATCAGGCGTGTTGATGCTATCTCAGCGATACGGGTCAGTGAAGCGTTCAGCGTAAATGATGGCGAACTGGTTCATGGCGGCCTTCCAGTCATGCGTGGCGCTGCCCCAGCCGTCAGTGACGTTGCGCAGGACCAGCCACAGCAGCTTGGTGGCGGCCTCATCGCTGGGGAAGTGCCCTCGCGTTTTCACCGCCCGGCGCAACTGCGCGTTGATGCTCTCGATGGCGTTGGTGGTGTAAATCACCTTGCGGATCGCCGGCGGGAACATAAAGAACGGGATCACCCGATCCCAGGCCCGGCGCCATGCTTCTGCGATCGGCGCGTAACGCTGACCCCACGGGCCTTGCTCGAACGCCGATAGCGCAGCCAACGCAGCCTCCACAGTCGCCGCCGTGTAGATCGGCTTCAAGGCCGCTGCCACCGTCCGGCGTTCCTTCCAGCTGGCGTAGTCCAGGCTCGAGCGGATCAGGTGCACGATGCAGGTCTGCAGCGTCGTGGCCGGGAACACCGCGTTCAGCGACTGCTCCATGCCCTTCAAGCCATCGGTGACGGCGATCAGGATGTCCTGCGTGCCTCGGGTCTTCAGTTCGTTGAACACCTTCATCCAGAACTTGGCCCCCTCGGTCTGTTCGATCCACAGGCCCAGGATGTCGCGCGTGCCGTCGGGTAAAACCCCCAGCGCGAGGTACACCGCCTTATTACGCACGACGCCATCCTCGCGGATCTTGACCCGCAGGGCGTCGAAGAACACCACCGGATACATCATCTCCAAGGGACGCGTCTGCCAGGCGGTGACCTCGTCCATGACCGCGTCGGTCACCGAGCTGATGAACTCCGGCGAGACCTCGGTGCCGTACTGCTCGACCAAGAACCCCTGGATCTCGCGCACCGTCATGCCCCGGGCGTACATCGCGATGATCTTGTCATCAAACCCGGTAAAGCGGCGCTCGTGCTTGGGGATCAGGATCGGGGCGAAGCTGCCGTCACGGTCCCGCGGGATCTCCACCCGCAGCGGACCGTCATCGGTCAGCACCGTCTTGCGGCTCTTGCCGTTGCGCTGATTGGTGGCTTCCTCGGGGCGATCTCCTCCCGAGGGATACCCCAGATGGTGCCCTAGCTCGGCGCCCAGCGCCCGCTCGATCAGCGCCTTCTTGAACGCCATCGACAGGTCCTGCACCGCCTCGGCGGTCATCGGACCCTTAACGAACTGGTCAACCAGACCCGCCGGGATCGACGGTAATTCCCTCAGGGGAAGCTTTTTCCTTGTGGCCATACATGTGCTCCTTGAGCGGTATGTTAGGCCTCAAACACAAAATTTATGACACTCCCGTTCGCGATTGACGATCAATTCGTCAGAGGAACGACATCGCTGGATTCCATCACCGGCCTCCCTTTTAGACGGGTGGCGCGCGCATGGGTCTGGCCAAGCAAGCAACTATCTGCCGCGCGCGACCCGTCGCTCCACCTCCCCAAAATGACTGCGGGGCCCAATAGAAAGCCACTCACCACCAGCGCGCAAGCGACCATCGCTCCGACGCATCACCGATACGTATGCAGAATGCGGCCGCCCGCGCGGCCGCATGAGGCGGGCCCCGAAAATCTCGTGAGTAAACAGCGCTCTAGCAGCGCATCGAACCAAGACGGCGCAGCTCGTCGCCGGGGTCGGGTGGGTGGCGCGCAACCTTGATGCGCCCGGGGGAATCTGAAGGCAGCGGCCGTAGGCCGCAACGAAGATGACGAAGGGGCAGTCCGGAGCGAACGCTCCGGACCGCAATCGTGGGCGCGCGCCACCCACCCGACCCCGGCGACGAGCGTCCCACGAAGATCTAGGGCAAGTCCCACGAAGATCTAAAGCAAGTCCCAAGAAAACCTAAGACACGCCCAACAAAAATCACATAAGTAGCCCTAAA
>NZ_LZZV01000098.1:0-211823 GCF_014170385.1 Delftia sp. UME58 | reverse complement strand
CCCTTGCGGATGCCGGGCAGCTCGTCCTCCGAAGGAATGCGGACCTTGAGCACCAGGTCGGCGCCCAGGGCGCCTGCCGCATCGACGATCTCGGCGCCCGCTGCCTCGTACAAGGCATCGGGCACGCTGGCCGCCACTCCCGCCCCCGCCTGCACGCGCAGCACATGGCCTTGCGCACGCAGCTTCTTGACGGTCTCGGGGGTCGCAGCCACCCGGGTTTCTCCTGCCATGGTCTCGGCAGGCACGCCAATCAACATACCGGTTCTCCCTCGCGTGATGCCGGTACCCGCCCTGCATTGCGCAGGTGGCGGCCCGGCCCATCCTCGAAAAAATCCTTGCGTGCCTGCATCGGGGGCAGGCTGGCTTGGCGGCACGGCTAGCTTGTAACACGGCGGCGTTGCCGCAGCCACGGGGTCTGCCCGCGAGGCTGTCTCCTGTCCGTCACAGGACCCTGCATTGCCAGGAGATGACAGCCACATTAAATGATCGCCATCCACGGCTCGGCGCACCGCTGCCGTGTCCCAATGCACCTTTGGATGACTGCAGCGGCGCAGCCGCGCAGTGCGAAGGAACGCACCATGGGACTCTTGCAAAGACTGTTCGGAAATCATTCGCGCGGCGGCCACCACGGCGGCGGCGCATACCGTGCCGCAGCCGTGGCGGCGGTCTGCCCCGGCTGCCGTGCATCCATTGCCGCCAGCTCGCGCTTTTGCCCGCAGTGCGGGGGCGCAGTGCTGCCGCAGGCCTGCAGGCGCTGCAACGCCAGCCATCCGGCCGGCGCGCGGTTCTGCGGTCAATGCGGCCAGCCGACCACCTGAGGGCGCAAGCGGTGCGGCCCTGCGCAGCCGGCAGCGCAAGGACCGGGAATAATGGGCGCTTTCGCCAGAAGAACCCCACGCCGCCCATGCTCCAGTACCACACCATTCCCGTCACCGCCTTCCAGCAGAACTGCTCGCTGGTCTGGTGCGACCAGACCATGGAAGCCGCCGTCATCGACCCGGGCGGCGACCTGGAGCAGATCGGCTGGGAGATCGAGCGCCTGGGCCTGGCGCTCAAGGCCATCTGGCTCACGCATGCCCACATAGACCACGCGGGCGGCACGCGCGAGCTGGCCGATGCACAGCAGTTGCCCATCATCGGCCCCCATCCCGGCGACCAGTTCTGGATCGATGCGCTGCCCCAGCAGGGCGCCATGTTCGGCTTCCCGCATTCGGACCCCTTCACGCCCACGCGCTGGCTGCACGATGGCGACACGGTGAGCATCGGCAAGGAAACGCTGCAGGTGCGCCACTGCCCCGGCCATACGCCCGGCCACGTGGTGTTCCATGCGCCGCAGATCGACCGCGCCTTCGTGGGCGACGTGCTGTTCGCGGGCAGCATAGGCCGCACCGACTTTCCCCAGGGCAACCACCAGCAGCTGATCGACAGCATCGTCCAGCGCCTGTGGCCCATGGGCGACCAGACCGTGTTCATCCCGGGCCACGGCCCCGAAAGCAGCTTCGGCCGCGAGCGCAAGAGCAACCCCTACGTGGGCGGGACCTGAGCCTGCAGCTGTCTCAGCCCAGCACCTCGATCCACCGATAGCCCAGACGCACGCTGCCGCCCGCCTGCAGCTTGCGCAGCTCCTCGTTCACGCGCTGGCGCGAGGCGCCCACCACATGCGACAGATCGCCCTGCGATATGCGCAGCAGGGTGCGGCCGCCGGGCAGGGGCTGGCCGTTCTCTGCCGCCAGAACCTGCAAGGTGGCCCGGACCCGGGCATGCAGCGTGTCCTCCGAACTGATGAAGATGGTGTCCAGCAGCCCGTTCACGCGCAGGCTCAGCAGGCGCGCCACAGCCAGGCATGCGGGCGCATCGCGCTCCAGGAAGTCCAGCAGCGGCTGGCGCGGCAGCACCAGCACCTCGACATCGCCATCGGCCACCAGGTCCACGGGCACGGGCGCATTGCCCAGCACCGAGCTGATGCCGGTGATCTCCCCGGCCTCCAGCCAGCGCGTCATGCGCTCGGTGCCGCCCACGGTGAAGGCCACGACACGAAAGCGCCCTGACAGCAGCACCAGCGCATGGTCGGCCGCATCGCCGCGCTTTTGCACGAACTGTCCATCGCGGTAGCGGCGCCTGGAGCCTATGGCCCGCAGCCCGCGTGCCGATGCGGCCGGCAATTCGGCCAGCAGGTCCACGCGATAGCGCTCGCTGCGCGCCTGCGCCAAAGAGGTGTTGGGGGAACCGAGCTTGGTGTTCACCCGCCCATTGTCCCTTTCGCGGCAATTGGCGCATAGCACCATCCTTGTAATCGGCCCCATACCCACACGTATGGAGCCCGCCCCATGATCCGCACCACGCTCGCCCTGGTATCCGCCTTCGTGTTCGCCCTGCTCTCGACCCAGGCAGCCCTGGCACAGACGCCCACGCTGCGTATCCAGGACTACCCCGGCATCGGCAATTTCCTGGTGCGCGTGGCCAACGCGCGGGGACTGTGCGAGAAGCACGGCATACGCTGCGAACTGCGCCCCATCCCGCAGGCGCCGCTGGCGCTGCAGACCTTGCTGGCCGGTGACCTCGAAGTGGCGTTTACGCCCCCCGAGGTGCTGCTTCAGGCTGTCAACAAGGGCGCCGACCTCAAGGTGATCGGCAGCGGCGCCAGCGCGCCGACGTTCTTCCTCATGGCCTCGGCGGCCCTGCCCACGCCGCATGCCGGCCAGGGCTATCCCGCCGTGATGCAGGACTTCAAGGGCCGACGCATCGGCGTGACGGCGCGCGGCAGCGCAGCCGAATTCCAGCTCGTGAGTCTGCTCCAGGGTGCAGGCATGAAGGCGGACGACGTCACCATCGTCGCCGTGGGCTCGCCCAACACGGCCTTTCCGGCGATTGCGCAAAAGCAGGTCGATGGCCTGATGCTGTTCTCGCCCATGGACGGCTTTTGCGAGGTCAGCCAGGCCTGCCGCATCGTCATCGATCCGCGCAGGGGCCAGGGTCCCGCCGATGTGGTGGACACCAACGGCGCCGGCGTGCTGCAGGTGGTGCGCGCAGACTTCCTGCGCAAGAACGCCCAGGCCGTGGAAGGCCTGCGGCGCGCCCTGAACGAGGCGGCCGACTATGCCCGCGAACCGGCCCATTTCGATGCCTTGCTCAAGGTCGCGCAGGACAGCTTCAGGATCAACACGCCCGGCGGCGACCGGATCCTGGAGGTGGCGCTGCGCAATGCCATTCCTTCCATGCAGTTCGCAGTGGACCCCAAGGCCCTGCAGCATGCCGCACGCTACCTGCAGCGCACGGGGCAGATCGGCCGGCTGATCGACACCGCGCCCCTGCTGGCGCAGTGAAGGGGGAGTGCACCATGACTCCCAATGGATCGCAGCTGCCGCCGCCGCAGGCCATTGCCGCCGACGGCCTGCACCTGAGCTTCGACGGCCGCACGCAGGTGCTGGACAACATTGCGCTGCAGGTGGCCGAGGGCGAATTCGTCTCGCTGGTCGGGCCCAGCGGCTGCGGCAAGACCAGCCTGCTCAACCTCTGCGCAGGCCTGGTGGCCCACACGGGCGCCGGCACGCTGCGCGTGCTGGGCGAGGCACCGCGCCTGGGCAGTTCCCGCGTGGGCTACATGCTGGCGCGCGACAGCCTGCTGCCCTGGTGCACGGCGCTGGAGAACGCCGCCTTCGGCGCGCGCGTGCGCGGCGTCGGCACGGCCGACAGCACGGAGCGCGCACTGCGCATGCTGCAGGAGGTGGGCCTGGCCGACCATGCGCAGGCCCTGCCCAAGGCCTTGTCCCACGGCATGCGCCAGCGCACGGCGCTTGCGCGCACCTTTGCGCTGGACGCGCAGCTGCTGCTGATGGACGAGCCCTTCGGCGCCCTGGACGCGCAGACCAAGCTGCAGCTGCAGGACCTGCTGCTGCGCCTGTGCCAGCAGCACCGCCACAGCGTGCTGTTCGTGACCCACGACCTGGCCGAGGCCGTGGCCGTCTCCGACCGCGTGGTGGTGATGTCCTCGCGCCCGGGCCGCATCATCGCCGACCTGCCCATAGACCTGCCGCGCCCGCGCTCCATCCGCGACCTGCAGAAGTCGCCGCGTTTCCATGAACTCTATGCGGCCCTGTGGTCGCAGCTCGAATCGGGATGGGTGCACCATGAAGGCTGACCGTCTGCAATGGCTGGCGCTGCATGCGCTGTTCATCTGTCTCGTGCTGGGACTGGCCGAATGGGCCGCCGCGCGCCGCTGGCTGGACCCCACCTTCTTCGGCCAGCCCAGCGGCGTGGCCGCCTATCTCTGGAACCATGCGGGCACGGCCCGGTTCTGGTCCGACCTGGGCTGGACGCTGGCGGCCGTGGCCTGCTCCTTCGTGCTGGGCAGCGTGGCCGCCTTCGCCACGGGGCTGGCCTTCGTGCGCTGGCCGGCCATCGAACGCTTTGCAGAGCCCTACTTCAACGCGCTGAACGTGATGCCGCGCATCGCGCTGGCGCCGCTGTTCATCCTGTGGTTCGGGCTGGGGCTGGGCAGCAAGATCGCCGTGGGCTGCTCGCTGACCTTCTTCATCGTGCTGTCGGCCACGGTGGCAGGCATGCGGGGCGTCAGCCAGGACCATGTGACGCTGTGCCGCACCCTGGGCGCCAGCGCCGCCACCACCTTCTTCGAGGTCACGCTGCCCGGCGCCGTCCCGGTGATCTTCTCGGGCCTGCGCCTGGGATTGATCTATGCCCTGCTGGGCGTGGTGGGCACCGAGATCATCGCCAGCGAAAAGGGCCTGGGCCAGACCCTGGCCTACCTGGGCTCCACCTTCGACATCAATGGCGTCATGGCGCTGCTGCTGGTGCTGGCCCTGCTGGGCGTGGGCATGGTGCGCTTCATGTCCTGGGCCGAGAGGCGGCTGCTGCACTGGCAGTGAGACAGCCAGCCCTCTCTCCCCCCTTCCTCTCCTCCCATCCCCTTCCGTCCGTCCCTTCAAGGAGTACCCCATGGCCAATGCCGCCCCCATGCAGCTGATCGACATCGGCGCCCGCTACCGCCACATCCGCCCCGTGCCGCGCATGCCCAACTTCGCGGCCTGGATCGAGGGCGTGGACCTGACCCGGCCCCTGTCCCCCGAGGTGCAGGCAGAACTGCGGCAGGCCCTGTACGACTTCGAGGTCATCTTCTTCCGGCCCCAGGCCATCACGGCCGAGCAGCATGTGGCGCTGGCGCAGGTGTTCGGCCCGCTGTCCAAGGGCTCGTACTTCGAGCGCAAGAGCGGCATGCCCGACGTGGAGATGATCATCTCCGACAAGGACCGCCCGCCCGCCATAGACAACTGGCACACCGACATCAGCTGGAAGCAGCAGCCGCCGCTGGGCACCGTGATCCAGATCGTGACCACGCCGCCGGCCGGCGGCAACACCTGCTGGACCAGCACCAGCAAGGCCTATGACTGGCTCTCGCCCGGCATGCAGCAGTACCTGGAAGGCCTGCAGGCGGTCCATACCTGGGAGGAATCGGGCTTCCGGGAGTACCTGGGCCGCAAGGGCGAGGAGGCGCTGTTCGAGGCGCTGCGCCAGTTCAAGCCGGTGACCCATCCCGTGGTGCGCACCAACCCCGATTCAGGCCGCAAATGCATCTTCGTCAATGCCGATTTCACGCGCCACATCACGGGCGTGGACCGGCACGAGGCGCGCGGCGTGCTCGCCTTCCTGCTGGACTGGCTGAAGAAGCCGGAGTTCATGGTGCATCATCAATGGGACGCGGGCGGCATCGCCATCTGGGACAACCGCAGCACGCAGCACTATGCTGTGGCCGACTACTGGCCCCACTACCGCGTGAACCAGCGCGTCACCTTCGACACCCCTTCCACCCAATGACAACGAGACACGGAGACAGCTTCATGAGCACGCAAGAGCACCTGCAGTTCTATATCGACGGCCAATGGGTTCCCCCGGCCGTGCCGCGCACGCTGGATGTGATCAATCCGTCCACCGAGGAGGTGGCGGCCCGCATCAGCATGGGCTCGGCCGCCGATGTCGATGCAGCCGTGGCCGCCGCACGCCGCGCGTTCGACGGCTTCTCGCAGACCACGCGCGACGAGCGGCTGGCCCTGCTGGACAAGGTGCTGGCGGTCTACATGCGCCGCATCGACGAGGTGGCGCAGACCATCTCGCTGGAGATGGGCGCGCCGCTGTGGCTGTCGCGCGCGGCCCAGGCCACGGTGGGCGCAGGGCACCTGAAGCAGACCCTGCAGGTGCTCAGGGAATTCGAGTTCGAGAGCGTGCGCGGCACCACCGGCATCGTGCATGAGCCCGTGGGCGTGGTGGGCATGATCACGCCCTGGAACTGGCCCATCAACCAGATCATGTGCAAGGTGGCACCGGCCCTGGCGGCGGGCTGCACCATGGTGCTCAAGCCCTCGGAGATCGCGCCGCTCAACGCCATCCTGGTGGCCGAGATCCTGCACGAAGCGGGCGTGCCGGCCGGCGTGTTCAACCTGGTCAACGGCGACGGCCCCTCGGTGGGCGAGGCCATGTCCGTGCACCCCGGCATCGACATGATGACCTTCACGGGCTCCACGCGCGCGGGCATCGCCGTGGCCAAGGCCTCGGCCGATACCGTCAAGCGCGTGACGCAGGAGCTGGGCGGCAAGTCGGCCAACATCGTGCTGGACGATGCCGACATCGAAAAGGCCGTGGCCCAGGGCGTGAACGCCTGCTTCACCAACTCCGGCCAGAGCTGCAACGCACCCACGCGCATGTTCGTGCCGCGCGCCCTGCATGCGCGCGCCGTGGCCGCCGCCAAGGCCGCTGCCGAGGGCATGAAGGTGGGCGATGCATTGGCCGACACGGGCGCCATGCACATGGGCCCCGTGGTCAGCGAGGCGCAGTTCCGCAAGATCCAGGGCCTGATCGAGGCCGGCATCGCCGAAGGCGCCACCCTGGTGGCCGGCGGCACGGGCCGCCCCGAGGGCCTTGCGCGCGGCTACTTCGTGCGGCCCACGGTGTTCGCCGACGTGCGCAACGACATGACCATTGCGCGCGAGGAGATCTTCGGCCCCGTGCTGGTCATCCTTCCCTACGACACGGAGGAGGAGGCCATCGCCCAGGCCAACGACACGCCCTACGGCCTGTCGGGCTATGTGCAGTCAGGCAGCCTGGAGCGCGCACGCCGCGTGGCCTCGCGCCTGCGCACCGGCATGGTCCACCTCAACGGCGCGGGGCCGGACTTCGGCGCGCCGTTCGGTGGCTACAAGCAGTCAGGCACGGGCCGGGAATGGGGCGAGCACGGCTTCAAGGAGTACCTTGAAGTCAAGGCCGTCATGGGCTACCAACCCAAGCAAAAAATCACCACCCCCTGAGTCGCTACGCGCCTTCCCCCCGTGGCACGTCGCCTCTCTACTCGCTACGCGAGGGAGGGGGACGACACCCTCGGTGCGGGGCGGCGCGGCCGGCTTAGGCCCTTCCTCGGTGTCCCTGATCTTTGGCCGCGCCAGTTTCAAACACTGCACCCAAAAAGCTGCCCGGGTCGTAGCTTGCTGGCACGCCTACCCGCGCCGTGCGGCCTCGTAGAGGCCTTCCACGCGCGGGATGTTGCGCTCCAGTTCGCGGATGCGCTCGGGCCCTGCGGGGTGGGTGGACAGGAATTCCAGGCCACCACGGTCGCCCGTGGCCTGGCCCATCTTGCGCCACAGCGAGACCGAGGCCTGGGGGTTGTAGCCGGCGCGCGCGGCCAGTTCCAGGCCCACCAGATCGGCCTCGCTTTCGTCGCCCCGGCTGAATTTCAGCGACAGCAACTGGCCACCCAGGCGGGCCGCCGCATTGCCCAGGTCGCCCAGGCCCAGCAATTGGGCGCCCAGCGAGATGCCGATGCTGGTGGCCTGGTTCTTGGCCAGCTGTTCACGCGAGTGCTCGCGCAGCGCATGGGCCATTTCGTGGCCCATGATCATGGCGATCTCGTCGTCGGTGAGCTGCAGCTGGTCGATGATGCCGGTGTAGAAGGCGATCTTGCCGCCCGGCATGCAAAAGGCATTGATCTCCTTGCTGCCGATCAGGTTGACCTCCCAGCGCCAGGAATTGGCGCGGGGATTCCATTGCGCGGTGTACGGGATCAGCCTCCTGGCGATGGAGCGCAACCGCTGCAGTTGCGGGTTGCTGTCGCCAGCCAGCGCGCCCTGGGCGCGGGCCTTGGCCAGCAGCTGCTGGTACTGGTCGGTGGCGGCACCTTCCAGCGTCTCGGCCGGCACCAGCTTGCGCAGGCCCGAGGCACCGCCCACCTGCACCTGTGCCGCCACCGGTGCCGTGGCCAGGCCCATGGCCGCCGCACTGCCGGCCAGCAGAAAACCGCGACGCGCGCGCCAGGGCGCGCAGGCACAGCCCCAGGCGGATGGGGCACAGGATTCGGAGGAGAGATGGGATGGCTGCTGCATGCCGCCAAGTCTAGCGGCCATGCATGCCCGAAACATGCGGAGAACAGCGCATCGTGAAGAGCGGCGCCGGCCTACAAAGAGTCACGCCATCTGCGCGGCCAGCACGGCCCGCTGCGCCCGCATCTCGGCGCCGATCACCAGCATCAGCCCGGCCAGCACGGCCAGCAGCCCCAGCCACGATTGCAGCGGCTGCCGCTCGCCCACGACCCACACCGCCAGCACGAAGGCCGCCACGGGCTCGATCAGGCTCAGCGTCACGCCCGTGGGGCCGGAGATGCTGCGCAGGCCGATGGAAAACAGCATGTGCGCCAGGCCCGACACCACCACGCCCAGGTAGACCACCACCAGCACGGCCGCCAGGCTCCACTGTGGCAGGCCGCTTTGCACCAGCGCAATCGGCACCGCCATGCAGGCCGCCCCGGTGAAGACATAGAAATTCACCACGCGCGGCGACATGTGAGTGACCAGGCGCTTGTTGATCAGCGCATAGCCCGCGTACGACAGCCCCGCCAGCAGGCACAGGGCCAGGCCGCTCCAGGACAGCGTGGCGCCGCCCCGTGCCATCACCATGGCCGCACCTCCCGCCACGCTCACCAGCGTGCCGGCCCACCACAGGGCAGACAGGGGCGCACGCAGCACCAGCGCCTGCATCAGCCCGGCCCAGATGGGGCCGCTGCCAATGGCCACGGCCGTGCCCACGGCCACGCCCGTGAGCGTCACGCCCTCGTAGAAAAAGATGCTGTAGCCCCCGATTCCCATGGAAGCCAGCAGGAACCAGGCCGGGCGCAGTCCCAGGTGCACGGGGTTGGGCAGCAGCGGCTGCTCGGGCGCCCCGCCCTGCCCGGCCCGCCCGCGCAGCCTCCAATGGGAGACCGCCAGCAGCGCCCCCAGGAACAGGCTGGAAACCGCCAGTTGCGCGGCGCCCACCCAGAACGGCGACAGCCCGCCTGCGCCCAGGCTTTGCGCCGTGCCCGTCGTGCCCCAGAGCACGGCGGCCACCGAAACGAAGGCGATGCCGACGGCGGAGGAAGAAGCGGAAGAATTGCGAACCATGGCGCCATGTTGCGCCTGGCGCGGCCGGGCATTTGTCGAGAAACGCTCGTAGTCCGGAGGACTGTGAACGGGCTAGCCGCGCAGTTGCCGCGCCGTCACGCCCCGATCGCGCCGCAGCGCATAGGCCAGGGCGCTGGCCGAGGCATAGCCGCAGCGCAGCGCCGTGGCCTCCAGGGGCAGGCCCCGTGCCAGCCCGCGCTCGGCCGCATCCAGGCGCAGGCCGCGCAGCCAGGCCTGGGGCGGCTGGCCCGCCAGTTCCACGAAGCGCGCGTGAAAGCGCTGGGCGCTCATATGGCACAGGGCGGCCAGCCGGGCCGTGGGCCAGTCCTCGTGCAATGCGGCCTGTACGCTCGTGGTCAGTTGCTGCAGGTCCAGCCCCCGGCGTGCCAGCAGGCCGGGCGCCTGCAGCACCTGGGCCAGTTGCTCTGTGGCCGGGCCTTCCGACTCCCGGCCGCGCAGGGCGGGCGGCACGGAAAAGCGCCGCATCCGGTCCAGCCCCGGGCCGCTGGGCGCATCGATGACGAACACGCGCGAGCGCGGCGCCGCCAGGTAGCCGTGGCCCACGCCGGCGGGGATGAGCATGCCGCTGACGGCGTCCACAAAGGCGCTGCGCCCGCCCACCTCCAGCTCCATGCGGCCCTGCAGCGCATAGAGGATCTGCGCATGGCCGTGGGCATGGGCCTGGTGCTCGCCGCTGTAGCTGCGCACCGAGCTGTGCGGCGCGAAGGCGGTATCGGTGGCATCGGCCGCGCCGTCTTGCGCGGCGGCATCGCTGTGGAGGGAAGAGAGGGTGTAGGCCATGGCGGCATCCTGTGCCCGCGATGGTAGCGCGCGCCAGTCCGCGCCACCATGGGCCCGATAATGGCCGCAGCCTGCCGCAGCCCAACATGACCGAGCCGTCCACCACCACCTCCTCCGCCCCCTCCACCGCCACCGAAGCGCCCCGCCGCAGCTGGGCCCAGACCCTGCGCGTCTATGCCGAGCCGGCCAGCCTGCGCATGCTGGCCCTGGGTTTTTCGGCAGGCCTGCCGCTGCTGCTGGTGCTGGGCACGCTGTCGTTCTGGCTGCGCGAGGCCGGCGTGGACCGCACCACCATCGGCTACCTGAGCTGGGTGGGCCTGGCCTATGCCTTCAAGTGGGTCTGGTCGCCGCTGGTGGACCGCATGCCGCTGCCGCTGCTCACGCGCTGGCTGGGGCGGCGGCGCGGCTGGCTGCTGTTCGCGCAGATGCTCATCGTCGCCGGGCTGTGCGGCATGGCGTTCAACGATCCGCGTGTCTCGCTCACGCCGCTGGTGTGGTGCGCGCTGGCCGTGGCCTTCGGCTCGGCCACGCAGGACATTGCGCTGGATGCCTACCGCATCGAATCGGCCGACACCGAGCGCCAGGCCGCGCTGGCCGCCACCTACCAGACGGGCTACCGGCTGGCCATGATCTGGGCCGGCGCCGGCGTGCTGTGGCTGGCCGCCCGCGCCGAAGTCGCTGGCACGGCGGGCTACCAGAGCGGCGCCTGGCAGGTGGCCTACCTGGCCATGGCCGCCTCCATGGCCGTGGGCATGCTGACCGTGCTGCTCTCGCCGGAACCGGTGCCGCGCCCGCTGGCGCCTGCCCGCAACGCGGCAGAGTGGCTGCACAGCGCGCTGGTCGAGCCCTTTGCCGACTTCCTGGGCCGCTACCGCTGGCAGGCCCTGCTGGTGCTGGGCCTGATCGCCATCTACCGCATCAGCGACGTGGTCATGGGCATCATGGCCAACCCCTTCTATGTGGACATGGGCTTCACCAAGGACGAGGTGGCCGCCGTGACCAAGGTCTACGGCGTGATCATGACGCTGGCGGGCGCCTTCCTGGGCGGGGCGCTGGCCATGCGCTGGGGCGTGATGCGCGTGCTGATGCTGGGCGCCGCGCTGTCGGCCGCCACCAACTTGCTGTTCGCCTGGCTGGCCACGCGCGGCCATGACGTGAATGCGCTGGTCTGGGTGGTGAGCGCGGACAACCTGGCCGGCGGCATCGCCTCGGCGGCCTTCATCGCCTACCTGTCGGGGCTGACCAATGTGCAGTACTCGGCCACGCAGTACGCGCTGTTCAGCTCCATGATGCTGCTGGCGCCCAAATGGCTGGCCGGCTTCTCGGGCGCCTTTGTCGATGCGCATGGCTACGTGAGCTTCTTCCAGGCCACGGCCCTGCTGGGCCTGCCCGTGCTGGTGCTGATCGCGCTGGCCTCGCGCGTGCATGCGGTACAGCCCGCGCAACGCGGCAGTTGAGTGGCGGGCCGCAGGCTGCGCTGTTTTACCGAACTTTACGCAAGCGACAAGCACGGCTGACGGGGCGCTGCGAGCATCGTCGCAATACGACGCCAGGCCCCAGCATGAATACACTGCCCTCCATGAGTACGCACCATCTTCTGATGATCGAAGACGACACCCGCCTCGCGCAGATGGTGGGTGACTACCTGGGCAACAACGGCCTGCAGGTCACGCACATGGGCGACGCCCGCAGCGGCCTGGAGCAGCTGCAGCCCGCCGACGGCGTGGCCGGCGCCGACCTGCCCGACCTCGTCATCCTCGACCTCATGCTGCCCGACATGGACGGCCTGGAGGTCTGCCGGCGCATCCGCGCCCTGCCCGGCCCGGCAGCCCAGGTGCCGGTGCTGATGCTCACGGCCAAGGGCGACCCCATGGACCGCATCATCGGCCTGGAGATCGGCGCCGACGACTACCTGCCCAAGCCCTTCGAGCCGCGCGAGCTGCTGGCGCGCATCCGCGCCATCCTGCGCCGGCGCGGCGGCGGCGAGGGCACGGCCGCCGGCCAGCCGGCCACGGCGCTGCGCTTCGGCAGCCTGGAGATCGACCGCGACGCGCGCAGCGTCACCGTGGCGGGCCAGCCCTGCGAGCTGACCTCCTACCAGTTCGACCTGCTGGTCACGCTGGCCGAGCGCGCAGGCCGCGTGCTCACGCGCGACCAGATCATGGAGGCCGTGCGCGGCCGCGAGCTGGAGGCCTTCGACCGCTCCATCGACGTGCACATGGGCCGCATCCGCGCCGCCATCGAGGCCGACCCCAAGGCGCCAAAGCGCATCCTCACCGTCCGCGGCGTAGGCTACGTGTTCGCAAAACAGCAAGACTGACCGCTGCATGAAGCTGCTGTCCCTCTTCTCCCAGCGCCTGTACCTGCGCATCTGGCTGGCCGTGGTCGGCGGCGTGGCCGTGCTCACGCTGACGGTGGCCTGGGCCTGGCAGATCGCGGCCGAGCAGAACGCGCAGAGCGTGCAAAGCGCCAGCTCGCCACCCTCGCGCGACGTGGCCATGCGCGATGCGGACGGCAAGGTCATCGCCCAGGGCCGCGCCCGGCGCCTGCCCGGCCCGCCCGAGGAGGGGCTGCGCTTCGAGATCGAAGGCACGGATGGCCAGACCTACATGCTGCACATGGCGCCGCGCCCGCCACGCGGCGACCGTCCCCCGCACGACGGCGCCGCCGCCTTCTGGCTGCGCCCACCCTTCGGCTTTCTGTGGCTGCTGGGCCTGGTGGGCGTGGCCGTGGCCGTGGGCGTGTTCCCCATCATCCGCCGCCTGCTCAAGCGGCTGGAGAACCTGCAGCGCGGCGTCAAGCGCTTTGGCGAGGGCGACCTGTCGGTGCGCGTGCCCGAGCACGGCAGCGACGAGGTGGCCGACCTGGCCCACCAGTTCAACGCCGCCGCCGCGCGCATCGAGACCCTGGTGACCTCGCACAAATCGCTGCTGGCCAATGCCTCGCACGAGCTGCGCTCGCCGCTGACGCGCATCCGCATGGGCCTGGAATTCATGGGCGACGACCCGGCCAGCGCCCGCGCGCGCGCCGAGATCCAGCGCAACATCAGCGAGCTGGACCAGCTGGTGGACGAGATCCTGCTGGCCAGCCGGCTGGAGACCTATGAAGGCGACGTGGGCACGGTCGAGCCCGTGGACCTGATCGGCCTGGCCGCCGAGGAATGCGCACGCGTGGATGCCGACCTGGACCTGCGGTCCACCGACGCACTGGAAGTGCCCGGCATCTCCAAGCTGCTGCGCCGCGCCGTGCGCAACCTGCTGGAGAACGCGCGTCGCTACAGCCAGGGCGCCATCACGCTGGAGCTTTCGCGCCAGGACGCCATGGCCGAGATCCGCGTCTGCGACCACGGCCCCGGCGTGGCGCCGGCCCACCGCGAGCGCATCTTCGAGAAGTTCTTTCGCCTGCCCGGCGCCAGCGAGCGCTCGGGCGGCGTGGGCCTGGGCCTGGCCCTGGTGCGCTCCATCGCCCAGCGCCACGGCGGCAGCGTGCACTGCGAGGGCCGCGCCGACGGCCAGCCGGGCGCCTGCTTCGTGCTGCGGCTGCCGCTGGCCTGAACTGCCGCCTGCGGCTCAGCCCCGCAGGTAGCGGTCGGCGATGCTGCCGGGCACGTAGAGGCCGCGCTCCAGGTAGAAGTCCAGCTTCTTGCGGTCGGGGGCGCGCAGCTTGATCAGCGGCACGGGCGCCTGTTCGGCGCGCGAGAACATCAGGCGGACCTTGAGCGGGGTGCGGCCCCAGCGGCCAAGTACGTGCAGGAAGAAGGGGCCGTCCTCGGCCTTGGCCAGCCGCAGCCGGTAGCTGCCACCGGCGCGCAGCACGCGCTGCATGGCCAGGTGCATGCTCAGGTAGGCGGGCATGTCTATGCCCTGGCGCAGCTGCTCGTACTCGCCGGCCTGCTGGAGCTGGGCGATGTAGGCCTCGCCCGTCTGCGGCAGGACCTGCTCCACATATTCCTTGTGCAGGGCCGCGATGAAGGCGCTGCCCGGGGGCGCGGCCATGAGCCAGTTCTCGACCACGGGCACCTGCGGGTCGCGGGTGTAGCGCTCCAGGTAGTAGGCGACCAGGTCGGCGCCGCTGCGCTGCTGCTGCTCCAGCAGCCAGTCCAGCGGCTCGGTGAGGATGGTGCTGGCGTCCAGCCAGATGCCGCCATGGCGGTGCAGCAGTTCCAGGCGCAGCCAGTCCGAACGCTTGGCCACGGGCAGCTGCTGCAGGTTGCCGGGCAGTTGCGGCACGTATTGCGGCAGCTGCGCGTCGTTGAGGATGCGCAGGCTGTAGCCGGGGTTCAGGCGGGCCCAGTTGTCGAAGCAGCGCTGTATGAGCAGCGGCACCGAGTCGCCATTCCAGTAGGCCCAGATGATGCGGGGAATGGGCGTGGAGACCGGCACGGGCGCTGCAGGCCCGATGTCATGGCTGCGGAAGTCGGGCGCGGGGCCCTGCTCCAGGCGGCGTGCGAAGGTGGCGTAGAAGCGGCGCATGCCGGCCGCCAGCCACAGCTCGCCACGGGTCTTCAGTTTCAGGCCGCTCATGCGTGGGCTCCCGGTGTTCCCAGCTGCTGCGCACGGCGCTCCCAGCTGCGCAGCTTCCATGCGCGCAGCCACCAGCCACGCCGCAGATAGGCCTGGCGCAGGGCCGGCAGGGACAGCGGGGAGATGCGGCCGAAGTCCGCCAGGAACTGCTGCGCCAGCGCCTGCCGCTGCGCTGGCGGCATGCCCTGCTGCCTGTCCAGAAAGCGCAGGGCGCCGATGAGGTTGCGCGCGGCCTGGTGCGCGAAGGCGAAGTGCAGGCGCCCGTCGTTGCGCAGCGCGTCGTCCTGCAGGCCTTGCACGGCCTGCGCCAGGGGCCACAGGGCCGCCGACTGGTCCGCCGCCTTGGCCGGCGTCATGGACGAGAGGATGGAGTCGGCACGCTGCCGGTAGGCCACCCAGGGCTGGGGGCAGTAATAGAAGCTGGCGCAGCGCAGCGCCATCTGCGGCATCGTCATCATGTCTTCGAAGTAGCGGCCTGCGGGAAAGCGCAGGCCAGCATCCCACAGGCTGCGCCGCGAGATCTTGGACCAGGCATGCAGCTGGCCCGTGCGCAGCAGGCCCGCCAGCAGGGCGCCCCGGTCCTGCGAGCGCTGCAGCGTGGGGCCCTGGAAGCTGTGCCGGTGCGCCTCGCCACGCAGGCGGTGCTTGAGGCGCGGGGCCTCGCGCCAGACGGAGAAGTCGCAGAGCACGGTATCGGGCGCATGTTGTTTCACGATGGCCGACAGCCCGGCAATGGCGCCGGGCAGCAGCTTGTCGTCAGAGTCCAGAAACCACAGGTAGTCGCCCGTGGCCGCATCGATCATGGTGTTGCGCGCCGCGCTCAGGCCGGCGTTGCGCTCATGCTGCATGAGCTGCAGGCGGCCGGGCCAGCGCTGGTCCAGCTGCTGCATCAGGGCCCAGGAGCCATCGGTGGAGCAGTCGTCCAGCACCAGCACCTGCACGCCGGCATCGGCCTGGTCCATGACGGACTGCAGGCATTCCTCCAGGTAGGGCAGCACGTTGTAGACGGGCACCAGGATGCTGAGCCAGGTCACGGACGCTCCCCCTGCAGCAGGCGGGCGAACAGGTCTTCGTACTGGCCGGTCATGCGCTGCAGGCTGTAGTGCGACAGGGCTTCCTGCCGCGCGGTGGCGGCCATGCGCACGGCGGCCTCGTCATCCTGCAGCGCCTGCTGCAGGGCGTCGGCCAGCGATTCAGGGTCGGCGTGCGCGGCCAGCAGGCCGTTGTCGCCGGGCCGCACCACTTCCTGCACGCCCACGACGCGGCTGCCCACCACCACGCAGCCCGCCGCCATGCCTTCCAGCAGGGACAGGGGCATGCCCTCGTAGTGGGTGGACAGCACGCAGACGCGGTGCGCGCGCAGCAGGCCGGGCACGTCGTTGCACATGCCGATGAATTGCACCTGGTCCTGCAGGCCCAGTTCGGCGCTGAGGCGCTGCGCCGCCTGCTGGGCGCGCGCCTTGCCGCTGCCGGCCAGGGTCAGCGTGGGCTTGAGGCCGCGCTGTCGCAGCACGGCCAGCGCGCGCAGCAAGGTGGCATGGTCCTTTTGCCGCGCAAAGCGCGCGGCCATGACGATGTCCGGCCGGCGCTGCAGCAAGGGGGGTGGCTCCTGCAGATAGGGCTCGGGCCGGATGCCGTTGCTGATGGCCATGAGCTTGGCCGCAGGAAAGCCGCGGTTCTGCAGGCTCTGGCGCACGCCTTCGGAGCAGCCGACGATGGCGGCCGTGCGCTCGGTCAGCCACAGGGCCTGCGCCAGCCGCCAGCGCGTGTAGCGCTCGCGCGAGTTGTGTTCCACATGCACCAGGCAGGGCACGCCGGCCCACAGCGCGGCAAAGCGGCCCCAGAGGTGGTCGCTGAAACCATGGGCGACGACGATGTCCGGCCGGAAGTCCAGGCAGATGCGGCGCAGCTGCCAGACCGTGGCGGCATGGGACCAGCCGGCCACCACATCGACATCGATGCCGCCGTCGCGCAGTTTTTGCACGCGTTCATCGGAGGTATTGCGCTTGCGCCGCAGCACCAGCCGGGCGTCGAAGCGACCCGACGTGCGGTGCGCGGACACCAGGTCCACCGCCACCTGGGTGGCACCCGAGAAGCCGCCCGTCACGAAGTGCAGCACCCGGGGCCGGGCCGTGGTGGCGCGCTCCGTCACCGCACGGCTCCGCTGGCCCTCTCCAGGCCGTGCAGCGATGACCACAGGGCCACCACGAGGAAGACGAAGAAGACGATGCCGCTGTTGTGCACGAAAAACTGCTGTGACATGCCGAACGCCAGGTACATGGCTGGCATCAGGCTGCCCAGGATACGCAGCAGCAGGGCCTCGCGCCAGGGGGTGCTGTCCGCAGGCCACAGCGCCATGCGCCGCCGCGAGGGCCAGAACAGCCACAGCAGCGAGATGAACAGCGCCGCCTGCAGCAGCACGCCCGGCACGCCGAGCTTGACCCAGATGTCCAGGAAGTCGTTGTGGATGAAGTTGTATTCGCGGATGGACTGTCCATAGTCACCGGCGTCCACGCGCCGGTGCATCTCGTTCACATAGCCCTGCATGCCCCAGCCCAGCAGGGGCTTTTCGCCGATCATCTGCACGGCCAGCCGGTACTGCTCCAGCCGGGTGCCCAGCGAGGTGTTGGAGTTGCCGGACTGGAAGTAGGTGCTCACGTCCAGATAAACCTCATCCACGCGCTCGCTGACGCGCGGGATGAAGGCCATCACGGTAGCCAGCGCAACCAGCAATGCGGCGCAGCCCAGCAACAGCCGCCCGAAGTACTGCGGACGGTACATGCGCACCAGCACCATCAGCATGAAGAACATCGGCAACAGCGCCAGCCACCCGCCGCGCGAGCCCGACAACAGCGAAGCCAGCGCCCCCAGCGCGGCGGCCGCCAGCACCAGCAAACGCCAGAACACGGATCGCTGGTGCCAGAAGGACATGGCATAGATGCAGGAGAAGCAGCCCAGCAGCAAGGCCATGTTGCCCCACTGGATGGCATTGGTGTAGCCTGTGGCCCGCTCCATGCCCAGCACGCAGACCTGCCACAGGGCCATGAAGCCCGCCCCCGCGCTGCCCAGCGGGATACCCCACAGGAAGATCCGCGCCGTGGGCGGATAGCACATGGCGAACAGCAGGCTGACCGCGCCCAGGATGAATTTCACGGGCCGGTCGAACTGCCCGGTGCCCCCGTCCAGCACGGACAGGAAGTACCACATCACCGCCATGCCCAGGAACAGCGCGACCAGCAGCCAGGTGCCGGCGGACTGCCGGTACCTGACCCAGCGGGGCAGAAAACACAGGGCGCCCAGGACCATGAGGCCGGCGCCATAGGAATAGCCCGAGCGCAGCCACAAGGCCAGCCCGGGCACCAAAATGGCAGCCAGGGTCGTGAGGAGCCCTGGCAGCTTCGACTTGTCAAATCTCATCAAGACCGCAACTTTCTGCCCCAAAATGCGGGCATTCCGCTTTCCATCCGCTCATGAAAAAAATTCCTGCGGTCTTATTCAGGCTGCTCCATCGCTGGGCGGCGCCTTCCAAAATCGGCGCAGATTACACCATGCCTGCGCCCTTGCAACTGCCGCCATCGCCCCCGGCAGCCGATGGTCTTGCAGCGGAAATCCCGAAGACGATCTGGACGTACTGGAATCACCCGGAGCCCGATGCCTTCGTGCTGTCCTGCATCCAGAGCTGGCGTGTGAACTGCCCCGGATATGCAGTCCATCTGGTACATCCGGGGAACCGGGGTCAGCACGTTCCAGAAGAGGCGCTGCCCGAAAATTTCGCGCGATTATCCCCCACCAAGCAAGCTGACTGGATCCGCTTGTATCTGGTTGCACGCCATGGAGGCTTCTGGCTGGACGCCAGCATTTTGCTGACCCGCTCGCTGGACTGGATGCTGCCTGCCCGAGGCCCGGCCGAGTTCGTTGGCTTTTATCTGGAAGGCTTCACCCAGGACCCTGAATACCCAGTGATTGAAAACTGGCTGTTTGGCGCGCCAGCAGGTTCGTCCTTCGTGACAGCCTGGCAGCAGGAGTTCCACCAAGCGCTGGTCATTGAGGGCACGCAGAAGTACCTGGAACGTGCCCAGGCAGACCCGAGTTGGGAAGCCACTCGACAGGGGATCCCCGACCCAGACTACTTGCTGTGCCATATCGCGGCCCAGCAGGTGCTGCGCCGTCAGACCCATGGCCAACTGGTGCTGTACAAGGCCGAAGACACGGCCTTCATCTACCACCGAGCCCTCCGCTGGAAATGGTATTTGCTCTACCCGCAACTGTGCCTGGTGCCAACGGCTGCCAGCGTCGCCCCTCTGGTCAAGCTGCGTGGAGGCGAACGCCGCCACTTTGCCGAGATGCAGGCACTGCACGGCGGTGCCGTTCCGGGCAGTCTTTGGGACCAGGCTTTGCAATTGCGGCCGGCAGCATCCTGAAACAAAAAAGGCGGGCCGAGGCCCGCTTTGTTCAATGCCCGCCTGCGAAGACTTCGCCGGCTTTCAGGCGGTACAGCGTGCCGCAGTAGGGGCACTTGGCTTCGCCGGTGTGGGCCACGTCCAGGTAGACCTTGGGATGGCTGTTCCACAGCTTCATGTCGGCCTTGGGGCTGGGGCAGAACACGCCGCCCTGGGCGTTGAGGTCCTTGGCCGCCAGTTCGACGGTGGCATTCGTTGTCATGCTTGCTTATCTCTTTCGTGGGTCTCTAGGGATGTTCAGACCCGAGTCAGCCAATGGGCGTACTTGGGGTTGCGGCCGTTGACGATGTCAAAGAAGGCCTGCTGGATCTTCTCGGTGAGGGGGCCGCGGCTGCCCGCGCCGATCTCGATGCGGTCCACCTCGCGGATGGGCGTGACTTCGGCGGCCGTGCCGGTGAAGAAGACTTCATCGGCGATGTACAGCTCGTCGCGCGTGATGCGCTTTTGCACCACTTCCAGGCCCAGGTCCTTGCAGATGTGCATCACGGTGTTGCGCGTGATGCCGTTGAGCGCGCCGGCCGACAGGTCGGGCGTGTAGACCACGCCGTCCTTGATGACGAAGATGTTCTCGCCCGAGCCTTCGGAGACGAAGCCCGAGGCGTCCAGCAGGATGGCCTCGTCGTAGCCGTCGTCCAGCGCCTCGGTGTTGGCCAGGATGGAGTTGGTGTAGTTGCTCACCGCCTTGGCCTGGCTCATGGTGATGTTCACATGGTGGCGCGTGAAGCTGGAGATCTTCACGCGGATGCCGCGCTGCATGCCTTCCTCGCCCAGGTAGGCGCCCCAGGCCCAGGCCGCCACCATCAGGTGGATGGTGTTGCCCTTGGGGGAGACGCCCAGCTTGCGGTCGCCGATCCAGGTCAGCGGGCGCAGGTAGCAGGACTCCAGCTGGTTGGCGCGCACGACCTCGACCTGGGCCTGGTTCACCGCTTCCTGGGTGAACGGGATCTGCATGCGCAGGATCTTGGCGCTGTTGAACAGGCGCTTGGTGTGGTCTTCCAGGCGGAAGATGGCCGTGCCCTGTTCGGACTTGTAGGCCCGGACGCCCTCGAATGCGCCACAGCCGTAGTGCAGCGTGTGGGTCAGCACATGGATCTTGGCATCGCGCCAGTCCACCAGCTGGCCATCCATCCAGATCTTGCCGTCACGGTCGGCCATCGAGGGAACAACGGGGCTCATAGGAACATCCTTGGGGTATTGAACAGAACACCAACCCGGCATTTTAGGGCGCAGGCGCTGCCTCGGGGGCCGCAGGTGCCGGCTCGGGCTCGGGCGTGGGGCGCACCAGGCTCCACTTCACGAGCCGGCCATGCATGAACTCGCAGGTCACGTGGGATTGCGTGCCGTCGGTCCAGCGGTAGATCTCGGGGTGCTGGCCTTCTTCGGACAGGCGCTCGCCCAGGGAGCGCGTCATGGCCACCACGTGCATCAGCGAGACCTTGGGCTTGAGCTTGACGTTGAGCATGACGGCGCTGCCCACATAGCCCATGGGCCGGCTGGAGGCCTTTTTCATGATGGACATCAGCCGCGTGAAATGCAGCAGCAGCCACATCATGATGCCGCCGCCCACGGCGACCACACCCATCCAGCCATAGGATTGGTGCGCAGCCACCAGCAGTACGAGCAGGCCCAGGGGAATCAGGATATTGCGCAAATTCATGGCGCCGATTGTCTTATGGAGGCGCCGCAGGGCCGCTGCGGACAGTGCGTATGCCCCCGCAATGCGCTCGGCAAGCCATCGATGAGGGATGCCGAAGGCTGGGGCGCCTGCACCAGCGCGCGGCCGTACGCCAGGAACGCCACGCAAGGGCTGCCCCTCAGCGAGTAGACAGGGGGAAGCGCCAAAGCCGCTCAGGAGGGTCAGCCTATTTCTCGAACGATGTTCATGGCCTCGTCCACGCGTTCGACGGCATGGACCGTCAGACCGGCAATCGCCTTCTTGGGCGCATTGGCCTTGGGCACCACGGCCATGGTGAAGCCCAGCTTGGCGGCTTCCTTCAGGCGCTCCTGGCCGCGCGGCGCGGGGCGCACTTCGCCGGCCAGGCCCACTTCGCCAAAGGCGAGGAATCCCTTGGGCAGGGCGCGGCCACGCAGGCTGGAGGTGATGGACAGCATGACGGCCAGGTCGGCCGCAGGCTCGCTGATGCGCACACCGCCCACGGCGTTGACGAACACATCCTGGTCCGCGCAGGCCACACCCGCGTGGCGGCTGAGCACGGCCAGCAGCATGGCCAGCCGGTCGCGGTCCAGGCCCACGGACAGGCGACGCGGCGCGGGGCCGCCCTGGTCGACCAGGGCCTGTATCTCCACCAGCATGGGGCGCGTGCCCTCCAGCGTGACCAGCACGCAGGAGCCGGGCACGGGCTCGCTGTGCTGGGACAGGAAGATGGCGCTGGGGTTGGTCACGCCCTTGAGGCCCTTCTCCGTCATGGCGAAGACGCCGATCTCGTTGACGGCGCCAAAGCGGTTCTTGATGGCGCGCACCAGGCGGAAGTTGCTGTGCGTGTCGCCCTCGAAGTAGAGCACCGTGTCCACCATGTGCTCGAGCACGCGCGGGCCGGCCAGTGCACCCTCCTTGGTCACGTGGCCGACCAGGATCACGGTGATGCCCGTGGTCTTGGCCGCGCGCGTGAGGTGGGCCGCGCATTCGCGCACCTGGGCCACCGAGCCCGGCGCCGAGGACAGCTGGTCCGAGTACACGGTCTGTATGGAGTCGATGACGACCACGGCCGGCTGGGTGGCCTCCATGGTGGCGAGGATCTTCTCCAGCTGGATCTCGGCCAGCACGTTGACCTGGCTGGCCTCCAGCCCCAGGCGGCGCGAGCGCAGCGCGACCTGGGCGCCGCTTTCCTCGCCCGTGACATACAGCGTGGGCAGGCCGACGCGGTGCAGCGCGTCCATGGCCTGCAGCAGCAGGGTGGACTTGCCGATGCCGGGATCGCCACCAATCAGCACCACGCCGCCTTCGACAATGCCGCCGCCCAGCACGCGGTCCAGCTCCTCGATGCCGCTGGGCGTGCGCGCCACGTCCTGGGCCTCGATGGCCGACAGCGGCATCACGGCCTGGACATTGGCCAGGCCCGCATAGCCCTGGGGCTGGCTGAGCCGGTTCTTGCCCGCGCTCGCAGGCTCGGCAACGGCCTCGATCAGCGAGTTCCAGGCCCCGCAGGCCGGGCATTTGCCCAGCCAGCGCGGGCTGGTGCCTCCGCAGGCATTGCAGATGAACGTGGTTTTGTCTTTGGCCATGGGGTGAGCACTATACCGAGCGGTGGCTGCCGCCCTGGCACGCATGTTTCGCGCCTATCGCAGTTGCGTGACGGAAAGATATCGGTTATAGTTCACTTCTTCGCTGCAGAAAATGCAGTGAAAACGAAATTACTGCGGATTACCGCGCGATGGAGCAGTCTGGTAGCTCGTTGGGCTCATAACCCAAAGGTCGGAGGTTCAAATCCTTCTCGCGCAACCACCACGAAAAAAAGCCCACTTCGGTGGGCTTTTTTTCGTCTGTGCTTCCGTTCTTTTCTCCAGGCAGGTCAGCTGGGATCGTTCAGGTCTTCATGGTGGTCGGCCGTGCCCTGCTTCCAGTAGGAAGCCACGCGCATGCGCTTGGGCGATGCGCCCTTGGCCAGCAGCAGGCGACGCAGCTCGGCCATGGCGCTGTGCTCGCCCGCCGCCCAGATATAGCCGTCGTCCTGGGGCAGCTCCAGCGCCTGCACGGCATCGGCCAGCGATTCGACCCAGTCGCAGTCCAGCCGGGCCGTGCTGCTCCACTGGCGGCGGTCGGCCGGGTTGCGCAGCTGCACGCGCACCACGGCGCGGCTGCCGGCGGGCAGCTCGGCCAGGCGCCGCTCGATGGCGGGCATGGCGGTCTCGTCGCCGAACAGCCAATGCCATGGCAGGTTGGCCGAGATCACCAGGCTGCCGCGCGGCCCGGCCAGGCCCACCCACTGGCCCAGCGGGGCGGTCAGCGCCCATTCGGTGGCGGGGCCGGCATCGTGCAGCGCGAAATCCATGATGAGGTTCTGGCGCGCGGCGTCGTAGCGCAGCGGCGTGTAGTCGCGCAAGGTGGGGCGCTCGTCCTCCACGAAGGTCGGGCGGCCATCGAGCAGCACGGGAAGCGCGGGCAGTTCGCGCCCGGCCTGCGGCAGGATGAGCTTGACATGGTCATCGAAGCCGGCGCTCACGAAGTCCTCCAGATCGGGGCCGCCCAGGGTCAGGCGGACAAAGCCGGGGCTGGGCTGCTCGCGCGAGAGCAATTGCACATGGCGGGCGCGGAAGGGATGGCGGACACGCTGGACGACAGGGGCCGGTGTCACGGCAGAGGTGGCTGGATTGGGCAAGTTCATTGGCGAAATGGCCTGTGACGGCCTAGAATGTTGATTTAGTCCACCAATTCTCTGCAATCCGTTGACTTTGTCAACGTATTTCCACACGACCCCTGCCATGAATGCCTCCCTGCCCGCCGATATCTTCGAGGCCATGCACGAGCTGCTGCACCTGTTCCGCTCGCGCATGCGCGAGGACATGGAGTCCATGGAGCCCGGGCTGACGCCCAACGAGGTGCGCGTGCTGATGTACGTGGGCCGGCACCCGGGCCGCACGCAAAGGGATCTGGTCGACCACAGCCACATGGACAAGGCCCAGCTCGCGCGCATGCTGGCGCAGCTGCAGGAGCAGGGATGGCTGGACCGCGAACCGGACGCCCGCGACCGCCGCGTGCGCTGCCTGAGCCTCAGCCCCCAGGGGCAGGCCCTGTTCGACCGGCTGCGCCAATCGCGCCAGGCGCTGGCGGCGCGGCTGCTCAAGGATTGGGAGCCCGCCGCGCAACGGCAGTTGATGGCGCTGCTGGAGCGGGCCAGGGACAGCGTGGAAGCCGCGCCCTGATCAATCGACGGTCTTGTTCACGCGCGGCGCGACGGCGCACATGAGTTCATAGCCCAGCGTGCCTGCGGCCTCGGCCACCTCGTCGATGGGCAGCACGGCGCCGTTGCCGGCGCGGCCCCACAGCGTGACCTCGCTGCCCATGCCGGCATCGGGCACGGGTGTCAGGTCCACGGCCAGCATGTCCATGCTCACGCGGCCCAGGGTGCGGGTGCGCACGCCGTTCACCAGCACGGGCGTGCCCGTGCCGCAGTGGCGTGGATAGCCGTCGGCATAGCCGCAGGCCACGGTGCCCAGGCGCAGGGGGCCGTCGGCCGTGAAGCGCGATCCATAGCCCACGCTCTGCCCCTCGGCCAGCTGCTGCACGCCGATGATGCGCGAGCTCAGCGTCTGCGTGGGCTGCAGGCCCCAGTGGGCCGCCGTGTGCTGCGGATAGTCGGGCGAGCTGCCGTACAGCACGATGCCGGGCCGCACCCAGTCGCAGCGCACCTGGGCATCGACGCCCTGGCGCAGCGTGGCGGCACTGTTGCCCACGCTGCGTTCGCCGGGCAGGTCGCGCGTGGCGTCGTGAAACCGCTGCAGTTGCGCGGAGATTCCCGTCTGACCAGCGCCTGCGTCGGCATCGCTGAAATGGGTCATGAACGAGATTTCCTCCACCTGGGGCAAGGCGTTCAGCCGGGCCCAGGCCGCGCGAAAACGCTCGGGCGTGAAGCCCAGGCGGTTCATGCCGGAGTTCATCTTGAGGAAGACGCGGTGGCCGTTCTGCGTCTTGTGCGCGGCCAGCCAGTCGATCTGGGCGTCGCAATGCACGGCGTGCCAGATGGACAGGCGCGAGCACAGCTCCAGGTCGCGCGGCTCGAACACGCCCTCCAGCAGCAGGATGGGGCCGCGCCAGCCCAGCTGGCGCACGCGCTCGGCCTCGGCCAGGTCCAGCATGGCGAAGCCGTCGGCGCCGCGCAGGGCCTCGAACACGTTTTCGATACCGTGGCCATAGGCGTTGGCTTTGACCACGGCCCACAATTTGGCATCGGGGACCGCCTGCCGCACCCGCTCCAGGTTGTGGCGAAGCGCGGCGGAATGGATGGTGGCAAGAATGGGACGCGGCATGGTTTTCACTCAGTCAGAAGCTTGGGATTCTGGCACTGCCGGCCGAAGGCCGCGTGATATAACCGCCAGTCACTTGCCACGGGGTCCTTATTTAACCGGTCAGCAGCCCTGCAGCTGGCCCCATCTGCCTATCCATGAAGCGCGGTTTCTACACCATCATGTCAGCGCAGTTCTTCAGCTCGCTGGCAGACAACGCCCTGTTCGTGACCGCCGTGGAACTGCTGCGCACCAATGGCGCCCCCGAGTGGCAGCGCGCCGCCCTGGTGCCCATGTTTGCGCTGTTCTACGTGATCCTGGCCCCCTTCGTCGGCGCCTTTGCCGACGCCCTGCCCAAGGGGCGGGTGATGTTCATCAGCAATGCGATCAAGATCGTGGGCTGCCTGATGATGCTGTTCGGCAACCACCCGCTGCTGGCCTACGCCGTGGTGGGCCTGGGCGCTGCCGCGTACTCGCCGGCCAAGTACGGCATCCTCACCGAGTTGCTGCCCGCCTCCCAGCTGGTCAAGGCCAATGGCTGGATCGAGGGGCTGACCATCACCTCCATCATCCTGGGCGTGCTCGTGGGCGGGCAGTTGCTGAGCCCGGGCATCTCGGCCCATCTGCTGGACTTTGACCTGCCCCTGCTGGACACGGGCGTGGACACGGCCGCCGAAGCGGCGATCGCCGTGCTGGTCGGCGTCTATGCACTGGCCGCCTGGTTCAACCTGCGCATTCCGCTGACCGACACCGTCCTGCGCCCGCTGCGCCAGGACCCCAGCAAGAGCCTGCTGGCCAATACCCTGGCCCTGCTGCCCGACTTCTGGACCTGCAGCCAGCGGCTGTGGGGGGACAAGCTGGGCCAGATCTCGCTGTCCACGACCACGCTGTTCTGGGGCGTATCGGGCAACCTGCGCTACATCGTGCTGGCCTGGGGCGCAGCGGCCCTGGGCTACGGCACCTCCCAGGCATCGGCCCTGGTGGGCGTGGTGGCCATCGGCACGGCGGCGGGGGCCATCCTCGCGTCCATGCGCATGCGGCTGGACAACGCCACGCGCGTGATTCCGCTGGGCATCACCATGGGCCTGCTGGTGATCGCCATGATCTTCATCAAGAGCGTGTGGGTGGCCATTCCCTTCCTGATCCTGCTGGGCGGACTGGGCGGCTTCCTGGTCGTGCCCATGAATGCGCTGCTGCAGCACCGCGGCCACAACCTCATGGGCGCGGGCCGCTCGATTGCCGTGCAGAACTTCAACGAGCAGGCCTGTATCCTGGCGCTGGGCGCCTTCTATGCGCTGTCCACCAAGTTCGGGCTGTCGGCTTTCGGCGCCATCACGGTGTTCGGTCTGGTGGTGGCCGGCATCATGTGGCTGATCGGCCGCTGGCACGTCAGCAATGTGCGCAACCATCCCGAGGAAGTCGAGCGCCTGCTGGCGATTGCTCGCAAGGATTGTCATTGAGACTGCCCCCTGAGGCGTTTCGCGCCTTCCCCCAGGGGGGGCGACACCCTCGCGGCGGGGCGGCGCGGCCGGCTCGGGCCCTGGCTCGGTGTCTCTCGCTTTGGGCCGTGCCAGTTTCATAGGGCGCTATCGATTGATAGGCCTGGTCCAAATGGTCTTCTCGTATTGTGTTCGGTGCGGGCTTTGCCTGGCCGGGCGCTTTTTCGTGGTTTTATGCATAGCCCCCTGCCCGTTCTCGCCCTGCTGTTCAACACCCTGGTCTGGGGCCTGGCCTGGTGGCCGTTCCGCGCCATGCACGATGCCGGCCTGCATCCGCTGTGGGCCACGGCGCTGATGTATGCCCTGGTGCTGGCAGGGCTGGTGGCGCTGCGCCCGGCCAGCCTGCGCCAGGCGCTGCAGTACCCGGCGCTGATCCTGCTGGGCGCCTGCGCGGGCAGCAACAACATCGCCTTCAACTGGGCCGTGACCATCGGCGATGTAGTGCGCGTGGTGCTGCTGTTCTATCTGATGCCGGCGTGGTCCGTGCTGCTGGCCTGGAAGATCCTGGGCGAGCGGCCCACGCCGGCCGCGCTGACGCGGCTGCTGCTGGCCTTTGGCGGGGTGGCGCTGGTGCTGGTGCCCGAGGGCACATTCAGCGGCGGCTCGCCCGGGCTGCTGCGCGGTCTGTCGCTGGCCGATGGCCTGGCACTGTTTGGCGGCTTCACCTTTGCACTGACCAATGTGCTGCTGCGCCGCCTGCAGGCCGTGCCGGCGCAGGCGCGCATGCTGGCCATGTTCAGCGGCTGCATGGCCATGGGGCTGGCCAGCGCCTTCGCGGGCAGCAGCGTGGGGCTGGTGCCACCCATGCCTGCGCCGCAGGCCGGCTGGATGCTGATTGCCGTCGGACTGGCCGTGCTGCTGATGCTGGGCAACTGGGCGCTGCAGTTCGGCGCCGCGCGCCTGCCCGCCGGCGTGACCGCCGTGGTCATGCTGGCCGAGGTGGTGTTCGCCAGCGCCTCCTCGGTGTTGATTGCAGGCGAGGTGCTGACGCCGCGCACGCTGCTGGGCGGCGCCTGCATCATCGCGGCCGCGCTGCTGTCTGCACTGGCGCATGCACGGCGGCGTGGGGCTTGACGCCCTTCCCGTACTCACGCTGCGCAATCAGCCCGTGAGCTGCCCCGCCAGCAGCAGATAGCCCGGCAGCCAGCCCGTGAGCACGCCCTGCGCAATGCACAGCGCGCCCGTCACGCGGCCGATGTTGCGGCCCAGGGCCAGCAGCACGAAGAACATGGCCCACAGCACGGCCCAGGCCGCCCAGTTGGCCGCCATCCACCAGTCGATGGCGGTGCGCGCGCCCAGCAGGGTGTCGATGGCCACGGGCACGGCCGTGATGGCCACGAACAGGCTGAACCAGCCCAGACCCCGGCCATCGGCGCCCGTGAAGCGGTTGATGGCCACCCACAGGTAGGTGAAGGCGAACAGCAGGGTCAGCGCGCCGGTCTTGACCGAAGCCGCATCGGGCTCGGGCCCGAAGGCGGAGGCCAGGCCGATGATCAGCGAGACCAGGCCCGCGAACACGTTGATGACCCAGATCTCCCGGTCGGCAATGCGCCCCAGCATCCACAGGCCGTTCAGGCACAGCACGGCGCCCACGTAGAACAACGACAAACCCAGCCACATCGCAAGTCTCCTTTTGCTTTTTGCTTTGAAGTGCCTTGCGCGCCGTGTTCATTTCCCGGAACGAGCGCGCACGGCAAGGCGCCGCCGCCCCGTGGCCGGGTGCGGCGGCGTCCGTGAAACAGTTCATCCCCGGGCCCGCCCCTGGTGGGCATCTGCGTGCTGGCGGAAGGGTCCGCTGCAGAGATGCCGCCTGTGATCCAGGGCAGGTGCACCGGCGCGGCCCTTGCCGGGCACGCGGCGGTGGAGTGTGCCGGTAGGCGGTGCTGCCGGTCTTTGGTGCCTCAGGCCGCCTGCGTCTGCAGGCGGCGGCGGGCGCGTTCCAGCTGCTGCGCCACCTGGCGCGGGTTCATGCCGTACATGTCGGCAAAGCCGGCTTCGGTGGTCTGGCCGCTGGCCTCGAAGGCGCGCAGCAGCGCCTCGTCGCGTGCGGTGCGCGCATCGGCCTCGGCCAGTGCCTCGGCCACCAGGGTGTTGGTGGCCTCGTCACGGCCTTGCACGCGCGCCGCGTAGTCGTCGCGCGACAGGCCCGATGCCTCGTAGGCCGCGATGATGCGGTTGCGCAGCTTGGGCGCCAGGTCCTCGGGCGAGCGGTGCTGGCGGCGACGGAAGACTTCGATCAGCGCATGGTGCACATGCTCGGGCGCCATGGCCTCGACCGACTGGCCCTGCAGGTCATGCCGGGCCTGGCCGCTGGCCACCACGGTGAGGTAGCGGCTCGAGCGCGTGTGCTGGGACAGGGCCAGCTTGAGCTGGTCGCGGTCAATGGCTTCAGGATGGGCGGCCAGAAGGTCTTCGAAGATGCCGCGCTTGAGCGGCAGCGGCTGCTCGCCGAACAGGTTCGGATGCCATTCGGCCAGTTGCGCCAGCAGCGGGTGCTGGGTGCGCACGGGCCTGGAAGCGTTTGCCTCTGCGCTGGCGGCCGTGCCGGATGCGGCGTCGGCGGCAGGCCCGGTGGCCTTGCCCTTGTTGCGGCCACGTCCGCCACGGCGCGAGCGCTTGCGGCCCTGGCCATCGGCGCTGGCTGCAGCCTGCGGCTCGGTGCCGGCAGCGGCGTCCGCCGGCAGCGCGGCGCTCTGTTCTTGCGGTTCAGACACGGATTCAGTCATGGCGGAGCACGTGGGCTTGGAGAAAACGAAACCCCGCATCATGCCAGCATTGCAAAGGCTTGCGCGGGCATAGGCCCCACGGCGTCGCGCTGGAGGCACAGATGCGCAGTTGGCATGCGGGCGGACTCAGGCCAGCAGGGCCTCGTCCAGCACCTCGATCCAGTGGCGCACGGGCAGGTCCGTGCCGTTTTGCAGGTGGACGATGCAGCCCATGTTGGCCGAGAGGATGGCGGCGGGCCGCCGGGCATCGAAGCCTTCGGTCAGCGCACCGATCTTGCGGTCGCGCAACTGGTGCGAGAGTTCGGGTTGCAGCACCGAGTAGGTTCCCGCCGAGCCGCAGCACAGGTGCGACTCGGTGCGCGCCACGCGCAGCTCGAAGCCCAGCCTGGCCAGATGGGTTTCCACGCCGCCGCGCAGCTTTTGCCCGTGCTGCAGCGTGCAGGGCGGGTGGTAGGCCATGGGTGCGGCCGGCGCGCGCACCCTGCCCTGCAGGCGCTCGGCCAGCTCGGGCAGAAGCTCAGGCAGCAGCTCGCTCAGGTCGCGCGTGAGGGCGCTGATGCGGGCTGCCTTGTCCGCGTACTGCGTATCGTCCTTGAGCAGATGGCCGTATTCCTTGACGGTGACGCCGCAGCCCGAGGCATTCATGACAATGGCCTCCACCGTGCCGCTGTCCACCTGCGGCCACCAGGCGTCGATATTGGCGCGCATCTGCGCCTTGCCGCCTTCCTGGTCGTTGAGGTGGAATTTCACGGCGCCACAGCAACCGGCCTTGGGCGCGACCACGGTCTGTATGCCGGCCGCATCCAGCACGCGCGCGGTGGCGAAGTTGATGCGCGGCATCATGGCCGGCTGCACGCAACCGGCCAGCAGCAGCACCTTGCGCGCATGCTCGCGCACGGGCCAGGCGCCCGCATCCTGGGGCTGGGGCACTTTCTCGGCCAGGACTTCGGGCAGCAGGCCGCGCACGGCCTGGCCCAGCTTCAGGGCCGGGGCGAACAGCGGCGAGTCCAGCCCCTCCTTGAGCGCCCAGCGCTTGGCGCGCTCGCCGAAGGGGCGCGGCACCTGTTCCTCGACGATCTTGCGGCCTATGTCCACCAGGTGGCCGTACTGCACGCCGCTGGGGCAGGTGCTTTCGCAGTTGCGGCAGGTCAGGCAGCGGTCCAGGTGCTGCTGGGTGGCGCGCGTGGGCGTCTCGCCCTCCAGCACCTGCTTGATCAGGTAGATGCGGCCACGCGGCCCGTCCAGTTCATCGCCCAGCAATTGGTAGGTCGGGCAGGTGGCCGTGCAAAAGCCGCAGTGCACGCACTTGCGCAGAATGGCTTCGGCCTCCTGGCCCTCGGGCGTGGCGCGGTACTGGGGTGCGAGTTGGGTCTGCATGGTGGGGCTCTTGTTGTATGGGTATCGAGAAACGGTCAGGCACGGCAGCCGGACACGGCGGTCATGCGCGAGGCGCGGCTCGCCGGCCCAGCAGCAGCGGCAGCCGCGCACGGTCGGCCCACAGCGGCGGCAGGGACAGCAGGCACAGCACCACGGCCAGCGGCACGACGAACACAAAGCCCAGGTGCCGGAAACCCAGCGCACCCGCAATGCCGCCCAGCAGGAACATGGACAGCAGCCCTGCGAACAACCGCAGCCGCACATGGTTGGCGTGGACGCGATGCTCGGGCGGGCTGCCATGGCGGTTCCAGTAGAGGGCTCGCCCCAGCTCCATGCCCAGGTCGGTGATCACGCCCGTCATGTGCGTGGTGCGGATCTGCGAGGACGACATCTTGGTCACCGTGGCGTTCTGCAATCCCATGATGAAGGACAGCAGCAGCACGGCCAGCGGCACGGCAAACGGCGTGGGCCAGGCCAGCATGGCCGCGCCCAGCAGGCCGAAGAGCAGCATCAGCGCGGCTTCCAGCAGCAGCGGCAGCGCATAGCTGCTGCGCAGCCGGTGGTGGCGCGCCCAGTTGACCAGCAGCGATGTCGCGGCCGCGCCGCACAGAAAGGCCAGCAGCGCGCCGCAGGCACTGAGCACCAGCGCCGTATTGCCCAGCACGAGGTTGTCGGCCAGCAGCGAGACAAATCCCGTCATGTGCGAGGTATAGGAGTGCACCAGCAAAAAGCCGCCCGCATTCACCGCCCCCGCGTTAAAGGCCAGCAGCAGGCCCAGTGTGCGGTTGCTGGCCACCGTGCGGTGCCGGTCCGTGAGCAGGTGCAGGTGGTGGCGCATGCGCATGGGCGGAGCCAGGCGTTGGCCCGGCCTACCAGGCGGCGGCCAGCCGGCCGCGGTTGAAGATGCCCGCAGGATCGAAGGCCCGCTTGAGCCGCGCATGCAGCGCGGCCGTGGCATCGGCCGCCTGGGCCTCGAAATCGGGCTCGGCGCCGGGCTGGCCTGCGGCCTCGGAGCGGAACACGGTGGCCGATCCGCCCGCTGCTTTTGCCAGCGCGCGCAGCACATTGCCCAGCGCACGCGGCGCCTGTACCCAGCGCAGTGCGCCGTGCCATTCGATCAGCGGCCCCGTGCAGCCGTCTGGCAGCGCCAGGGCCGGAGCCGTCTGCGGCACGGACAGGCGCCAAAGCGCATGGCCCGGTGCGCGTGCAGAGAACCAGGGCAGCTGCTGCTCGCGGCAGGCCTGCCAGTCGGCAGCGGCATGCACATGGTCCATGCGCTGCACACGCTCGCCACCCAGGCGCTCGCAGGCCGCCTGCACGGCGGCACGCGCGCCGCGCAGGCGCAGGTACAGCACGCCCTGGGCTGCGCCCTCTTCCTGCAGCCAGCAACTGGCATTGAGCGGCAGCGGCTGCCCGCCCCAGGCATTGAGCCAGTCCAGCGCCTTCTGCTGGCTGCACGCGAAGCGCAGCGTGGCCTCGGCTGGCGCCACGGGCAGCACCTTGAGGCTGATTTCGGTGATCAGGCCCAGCGTGCCCCAGGAGCCCGCCATCAGCCGCGAGACGTCGTAACCCGCCACGTTCTTCATGACCTGCCCGCCGTAGCGCAGCAGCTCGCCCTGGCCGTTGATCATCTCCAGCCCCAGCACGAAGTCGCGCACGGCCCCCACGCTGGCGCGCGCCGGCCCGGACAGGCCGCAGGCCACCATGCCGCCCACGGTGGCATTGCGGCTGTCTCCATCGAAATGCGGAGGCTCGAAGGCCAGGCACTGGCCCTGTGCTGCGAGCAGGGCCTCGACCTCGGCCAGCGGCGTGCCGGCACGCACGGTCACGACCAGCTCGCTGGGCTCATAGCTGACCACGCCGGCCAGCGCCCGCGTGTCCAGCAGTTCGCCCTGCAGGGCCAGGCCGTGAAAATCCTTGGTGCCGCCGCCGCGTATGCGCAGCGGCGTGGCGTCGGCCGCCGCGGTGCGCACGCGCTCGGCGATCTGGATGAGTTGGCTTTGGGCTGAATCCATGGCCTGCATGGTAGCGGCTGGACCCTTTTTCGCCTCGGTGCACACCCGTGAATTTTTTGAACGCTGCGCTTGAAGTTCTGCGGGCGGTGCAAAACAGCAGGGACGAAAAGGCAAAGGCGCCATCTCTGCAGCGGCTCCAAAGCAAAAAAGGCCCCGGTGCAAGCACCGAGGCCAATCCGCAATGGAAATCCCTGGAAACCGGTCAGCGGTAGTACGCCACCTCGCCGTGCGTGGTGATGTCCAGGCCCTGGCGTTCGGACTCTTCGCTGACGCGCAGGCCGACGACCAGGTCGCAGATCTTGTAGGAGATGCCAGCCACCACGCCGGACCAGACGATGGTCAGCAGCACGCTCTTGACCTGGACCCACACTTGATGGCCCATGTTGAAGTCTGCGGGCTCGATGCCGCCCAGGCTGGAGGCGCAGAACACGCCGGTCAGGATGGCACCCAGGATGCCGCCTACGCCGTGCACGCCGAACACGTCGCAGACGTCATCGACCTTGAGCAGCTTCTTGAGGCCGGACACACCCCACAGGCAGACGGGACCGGCGATCAGGCCCATGACGATGGCACCCATGGGGCCGACGAAGCCGGCCGCCGGGGTGATGACCACCAGGCCGCCCACGGCGCCCGAGGCGGCACCCAGCATGGAGGCCTTGCCCTTGTGCAGGGCTTCGGCGGCCAGCCAGGAGATGGTGGCGGCGCCCGTGGCGACGATGGTGTTGATGAAGGCCAGGCCGGCAATGCCGTTGGCGGCACCTGCCGAGCCGGCATTGAAGCCGAACCAGCCCACCCACAGCAGCGAGGCACCGACCATGGTCAGCGTCAGGCTGTGCGGGGGCAGTGCTTCGCGGCCGAAGCCGATGCGCTTGCCCAGCATGTAGGAGCCCACCAGGCCGGCGATACCGGCGTTGATGTGCACCACGGTGCCGCCGGCGAAGTCCAGCGCGCCGTCCTTGCCCAGCAGGCCACCACCCCAGACCATGTGGGCCATGGGGATGTAGCTGAAGGTGAACCACAGCACCGAGAACAGGATCACGGCCGAGAACTTGATGCGCTCGGCGAAGGCGCCGACGATCAGGGCCACGGTGATGGCGGCGAACGTGGACTGGAAGGCCACGAACACGTACTCGGGAATGGTCGGCAGCGCGCCGGCCAGCGTGTCGGGCGCGATGCCCTTGAGGAAGATCTTGCCGAAGCCGCCGAAGAAGTTGCCTTCGCCCGCAAAGGTCAGCGAGTAGCCGTACACGGCCCACAGCAGCGTGATCAGCGAGAAGATCACGAACACTTGGCAGAGCACGGACAGCATGTTCTTCGTGCGCACCAGGCCGCCGTAGAACAGTGCCAGGCCCGGGATCACCATCAGGATCACCAGCATGGTCGAGGTCAGCATCCAGGCCGTGTCACCGGCGCTGAGTGCGGAGGCCGGTGCCTCGGCTGCGGCCGCGGCGGCGGGAGCTGCTGCAGCGGCCGCATCGGCAACGGCTGCAGCGGCGGCGGGCTCCTGTGCCAGGGCAGCGGCGCCTGCGGCCAGCAGGCCCAGCCCCAGGCCCATGGAAAGAAGTCGTTTGGTCATGGCAGTCTTTCGGGAAACGAGGGGTTGAAACTCACAGTGCGCTGTCGCCGGTCTCGCCGGTACGGATGCGGACGGCCTGCTCGATGGGCAGCACGAAGATCTTGCCGTCACCGATCTTGCCGGTGCGCGCAGCGGCCTCGATGGCATCGATCACCTGGTCCACCAGTGCATCGGGCACGGCGGCCTCCAGGCGCAGCTTGGGCAGGAAATCGACCACGTATTCCGCGCCGCGATACAGCTCGGTATGGCCCTTTTGTCGGCCGAAGCCCTTGACTTCGGTCACGGTGATGCCCTGCACGCCGATGTCGGAGAGCGCCTCGCGCACCTCGTCCAGCTTGAAGGGCTTGATGATGGCGGTCACCAGTTTCATGATGCTTTGCTCCTCAGGTCCGGTTACAGGGTCTTGGTCAGCGTCACGATCAGGCGCGCCTTGTTGACGTCGCCAAAGTACGACTTCTTGTTCGCACCCGTCACGGCCGCGCCCAGCGACACGCCGTCGCCGAAATCGTAGGCACCGCCCACGCTGTAGTCCATGTAGTTGGGCACGCCCAAGCCCTTGATGTCGCTGGCAAAGCGGGTGAAGCCCAGCGATGCCTTGACCGTCACCTTGGGCATCACTTCCTGGGTGAAGCCCAGCCACAGGTAGCCGGTGTTGCGACCCGACAGTCCCGAGCCGGCCTTCTCGCCGGCCCAGCCGAAGTAGTCCTTGGACACGGTGTGCGAGTACTTGGCCGTGAACGGTCCATAGGTGGCCGCGCCATACAGCTCGGTGGTGTTGCCACTGGAATTGCCCGAGTACAGGTACTGCAGCGCGCCGAAGTCCAGGTCCACCTCGCCGGCCTTGAACTTGTAGCCGCCGTAGAAATCGGTTTCCAGCGAATTGCGGGGGAGCCAGTCCACGCTGGAGTTCCAGTTGCCGATGTACCAGCCGCTGTCACCGAAGGTGTAGTCGAAACCGCCCTGCAGGGCCGGCTTGACGGCCTTGTTGCGTCCCGAATCCTGGTCCTGGCCACGGAACTTGTAGTTCGTGGTCAGCGACACATTGGCCGTGAGCTGGGCATGGGCCCAGAGCGGAGCGATGGCGACACAGGCGATGGCGAGCGACTTGAGGCTGGCACGGGACATGGGATCCTCCGGTTTGAAAAATTTCGTGACAACCGGGTTAAGCACGGACCGTGCCAGTCCCTTGATGTCGGGGCGTGCGCCTTTTCGGCTCCCAATGCGGCACTGCAACACACAACGATGCACCGGCTTTGTGCAAAAAATGTGCACCGATGCAGCGATAGCGGGCACTCACATGGCGCATCACTGAAAATGCACCAAAACAGTGCAAATGCATGCGAACCAAGTCCTGCTATCGCGGGTAGGCCAGCCTCGGCTCATGATCAGATGGATCCGGATTGCCAGCTTTTGGAGCAAGCTCTATTGAATAGCTTTCCATTCAAATACAGGCCTGTATCCAAGATAGGCAATTGCTTACATTTACAGGATGCATCTGGCCCTGCATTTGATTGCCCTATGGCCATCGGCTTGTCCATGATCCCCGCTCACCAAGAGCAGGGAGGCCGCCCCCAGGGCTGCGCGCACTATGACACGCCGAGTCACCATACACACGCCATTGGGCGAGCAGCTGCATTTCCGTGAATTGCGCGGCCAGGAAAACATCAGCCAGCTCTTCAGCCTCGATGTGGAAATGCTCAGCGAAAGCGAAAGCATCGATCCCAAGGCCCTATTGGGCAAAAACGCCACCATAGAAATAGAAACCCAGGGCGGCGGCAGGCGCTTCATCGACGGCATCGTCACCCGCTTTGGCATGCAGGGCCAGGACCACCGCCACTACGCCTACAAGGCGCGCCTGAGCCCCTGGCTGTGGCTGGCCACGCGCAAGAGCGACTTTCGCATCTTCCAGAACCAGACCGTGCCCGACATCATCGAGCAGGTATTGGGCGTCTATGGCCATCCCCTGCAAAAGAAACTCACGCGTGCGTATCGCAGCTGGGATTACTGCGTTCAATACAACGAAAGCGATTGCGACTTTGTCTCGCGATTGATGGAGCACGAAGGCATTTACTACTTCTTCGAGCATGCCTCGGGCCAGCACACCCTGGTGCTGTGCGACGACATCATTGCTTCGCACAGCGTATTGCCCGGGGGCGCCTCCATTCCCTTTTATCCCCCGGAAAAAGCCGCCGCAGGCGATCAGGAAAACATCCACGCCTGGCAGCTGGAGCAGGAAATCAAACCGGGCCGCCATTACAGCGACGACTACGACTTCAAGAAACCCCGGGCCGACCTCACCCACCTGCGGCGCGACCCACCGGGCCACGCCCATGACGGCCACGAAATCTACGAATGGCCGGGCGGCTACACCCAGCTGAGCGACGGCGAGGACTACATCCGCGTGCGCCTGAAGGAAAGCCTCACGGGCCAAAGCCGGGTGCGGGGCCATTCCTGCCACCGGGCGCTGGCCACGGGCTACACATTCAGCCTCTACAACTACCCGCGCGGGCGACGTGCTGCTGCACAAGATCGCCACCGACTTCCTGATCAGCGGAGCGGCACGGCCCGTATCAGCTGGGGCCAGTAGCTGGGCAGCAGAAGTCACCATCAAGAGCCATAGCGCAACCCGCAAGCAAACCATGTTTCTGCATGGCGAGCGGCATTGGCAGTGGAGCATGCTCAAAGGCTGGCACCTGAGTGCACGGCCAAAGCGGCCCCGCGCAAATAAAAGGGCATCCATGGCTGACAAACACATAGCCAATCGCGAGTCCCAATGGGTTGCCATCAACAGCGAGCCCGACTGGTGCGAAGTGGGAGACGACGTCATCCCCTTCGACATCAGCCGTACGCTCGACCACGAACTGGCTCTCTACGCCAAGACAGTCTTTGCCAGGGGGGAGCCGATACTGATGCTGGACAGCATCGTTCAAGGCGTGGAGGGCGATGCTGGCAGCGGCGTGAGCTCCAGTGTTTCCGAAGGCGCGGGACATGTCTGGGTGAAGGAAGGCAGCCCCACGGTGTTTGCGGAAGGGCGTCCCGTCTCGCGGCATCTGGACCGGGTGTTCATGAACTGCAAGCGGTGAGGGGCGGACATGGACAAAGAAAAGCCCTCCGAACAGGTTTTGGCATCACCAACCCTGAATCCCAACTCAGGCAAGCCCACAGCCAGCCCGCACGAGACAACCGCAGTGAGCCTGACCCCGAATGTGACCAACGCGCGGGTCTATACGCGGTACGTGCCTGGCACCTCGGCAAGGATCAGGGTTGCTGGAGATGAAGTTGCCGCGCTGCTTCAAAAGCCCAAAGGGCATGTGAGTAAAGAAGAAATCACGGGACAGTTGGAAAAGCTGTCGCGCATGGATGCAGGAGGCGAGCCCCTACAAGGAGCGGAGTTCCTGAACAGGCAGAGTCTGTTCATGGCGGTTTTGACTCGGGGCGTGTCCGAAGGGTTGCTCACGCCGCAGGAAGTGACTTCGTATCGCGTGTTCAATCAGGCGGCCGTTGGGGCTATGGCGATGAGTGGAGGTGGGGCGCGAACTGGCGCAGTCGGCCTTGGCAAGGCGCAACAATTGCCAGCCACAACATCTCGTCATATCCCTCGCTCAGGGATTGTAGTGATGCGTCGCTCCAAGTGGAGTGTTCCAGAAAATGTAAGAGATAGAATCCCAAAATCATGGGGCGATAGCAAGCCTAACAAGAAAGGTGTTGGGGAGCGTTGGCAGGATCCAAATGATAAAGGCAATGGGGTGAAAGTGGATCAAGGAAATCCAATGAACTCGCAACCGGTGCAGCAAGTAGATCATGTGCTAGTCAGGAGCGGGGGAAAGGTTATAGGTCGGGATGGGAATCCGATAGCTGGATCAATCGAAAGTAATTTTGAAAAAGCGCATATACCATTGACTGACTATGTAAAGTAGAAAAAATGGAACCCTCCTAATTGAAATATCCAAACATGAGAGATGATTTATTGAATTATCTGTGCTCTCTTTCGGATAGAGAATATCAAATTAATTCCTGGGTCAATAAGATCCATCCGTCAGGAATTGAGTATGACTGCCTTAATTCTTCAATTCATTTCATATTCAATGACACCGATTTGGCGACGCGCCAGAAAACTCAATAGGAGATATTATTTTAAATAAAGAAGAGGCTGATTCCATTGCCAAATTGGTTGCTTCAATAAATTATGTTTTTGAAAAATATGGAACCAATATGACGGATGATTTCTACATCGGAACACCAGAATGGGATGATGTCTTATCTTCTGCCAGCACTGCCTACAAATTGATAAATATTAACAACGGGATATACTAACCGATGCAATGAAGCAGCAGGGATTTGTTGCGGCCGATTTCAGGGGATTAAAAACATAGACACCAAGAGATGCATATACTGGATATCAACTGCAGTGGTGAATTGGTGATTAATTATATTGGTGCTGGTTGCCAGCGGTTGAATTAGGCGGCGGCTTCTTGAACATTGGAATGTCATCGACCGTCCCCGGTGGAAATAAGACCCATTGTGAAACTGGGTTAATCAAGTTACGGAGAATTCAGCTAAAAAACACGTGATCATCTATACTCTCCCGCGAATGCGCATAATAGTATCCAGCCAAACATTTATTGAGCCTGAATACTTCATCCATGGATAGAGTTTAGGCCTCTACAGTGTGTTTTTGCATGCAATGAAGGTCTTGTTGATTTCTGAATTGTTTTGCCAATGGATAAATTCATTGTTATGGATCGGGTAATGATTGAGTGCAATATTATCTACCTCTGGGATGCATTGCATTGATGATGCATAAATAAATAGCGAATTCATGAATAGCCGAATCCTTGACTTACCAATATCTCTCACCGAGCAGCTTGGCACCCAGAGTCGCCTGGAATGGCTGCTCCTCTTGCCTGAGCTGGAAAATGCTTCTTCAGACGCTATTTTCAAGCGAATGAACGAAGGAATTTATCATTTCAGTTCTGCAGCAAATGGATTGACACTTGCGCTGCAATGTCTGAATCCATCAGCTGCTGAAGATGATTTGAAATGGGGGGGGTGCAGAGTTTTACTTTGGATGCATATTCCTGGCAAGGCCCTTGGTTTCAAAACACCACGCCTAGAGACATTGAACCAGAGAGCTTGATGCAGTTGTTGAGTCCTTCTTCCGACGAAGTGATGCATATGCACCCCATGCTGTGTTTCCCCGTCGAAGGAAAGGGAGGGCAGACATGGGGCGTCGTGGCCACCTTCGATCAACAAAACAGACTGAGTACATTCAGCCTGGTGCATTCTGGAGACTGGCGCGAAGCGGCGCCGATTCCACAACCTGAGCAAGCCAGTGCAGTACCCGTTGAAACACCTGCGCGCAGATCATTGACTTGCCGTTCTGGAGCAAGAACACCCGAATCAGGTATCTGGGAAGGGCGGCTACCGGCTGGCCATCCCCAGGCTCAAATGCTGGCAGCGGCACCGCACAGGTTCATATTTAAACGTGCTGGTGATGAAATGGGTATCTTGGGTCTTGCCCCGTTTGATGAGGCAACTGTGGTTTGGACTTGGCTGAGAGACTAGTAACACTGATAACAGCGCAGTCAGGACCCGCTGCACAGCCGTTGCCACCTCAATCCCCTGCGGCACCGGCATGTCTTCAAAGCTAGACCCCTGGGGCAGGGTGCTGCAGGAGTACTACCCGCAAGGCATTCACCGGGCGATCCGGCTGCCGGGGCAGTACCATGACAGGGAAACGGGGCTGTATTACAACCTGCATCGGTATTACGATCCGGTGGATTGCTAGGCGAAGACAGTAACGAAGTAATGCTTTTTGATGAAGGCAACAACGACTTTCACAGTTACAACACGAGGAATTCTTGTAAAAAGAGTACAAGTGGCCGCACTCTTAAAAACGTACCCGAAGGACTAATGCGTTATCCAGCTCCAGGTGCAAAAGGGGAGCCCATACAAAACGGCCGGCGCAGTTTCGCAATTCCTGTTGGCTCAATGAGCAATGTAGTTAATTCAGGTCGTACAATGGTCGTTAACGTTACGGAAAATTCGCACCTACCCTACCCAGGAATAGTACGCCGTTGGGTCTCGGAAAGTGCAGCTGAGGTGACAGTGCATACGTTCGGGGAAGGTGTTGGCCCTATGGATGGGATAAACAGTGCACTTGCAGACACACTTTGGGGCCAAGTTGATAAAAATTTCTTCGAATATGCGAAAAGCTGCAAATGATTAAGTTAATACAGCCAAGCATCGTTTCATCTGTAGTCATTGGATTTCTCTTTACGAAATTAATGACGGATAAAGACTATGAATCGATTTATGTTTATTTCTTCTTATTCGTCTTTTTAACTTCATTGCCTATTAATATTTTGTTTCAATTATTTCTTGTGCATTTAAAAAACAAATACGGTATATTTTTCTACTTCTGTATCTCCGCAACTATTGGGGCACTTGCAGCCATCACAATTAAGAAATTATTTTTCAATTTATCTCTAGAAATTGATCTTCTTGATTTTTATTATCTTATATTTGGTTTTTTCGCCGGCATCATTTCGTCCATGATTTTTGTCATATTTGAAATAAGAAATAAACCAATTTGATGTGCCAGATGGAGCGATCCTATGCTCAGCGCCATCCACCACTACCACTGCGACCACCTGGCACGTCCCTGGTGCTAGCAACAGTCAATGTCGCCGGCAACCCACCAACATTGAAAGAAGCGCGATGTCTCTATAGATTGTTCTGCCATTGCACATGACCAGCCCGTTTTGCTGCCGCCTCGTGCCAGGATTTTGATAGATGTGTAATGCAGTGATAAACTTTAATTATAGAAAAATAAAAACCACATTTCATTTTGGATATGTGGTTTTGTTGACGGTATTTTTTATTTTTGGATGTACTGAATCAGCTGAAGGTGATTTGAAGATCAGTCATATTCATGAACACTCCATTGTTGATATCAATGACGGAAAAGTCTATATCCCAGATTTTTGTAAGCTGAGTTACTTGAACTACGACGATGATTTGGGCTTTGCAACGGTTATTTGTACCCGGGAATCAGCAGATCACCCAAGCGATTTAACTCTTCTTGATTTGAGAAGAAATAAAGAGAAAGAATCGATTGTCAAGCAGACCATGGGGCAGAGAAAAATGATAGACGCCCATGAATGTGGATATATTCTTTATCCAAATATGTCCTGCTATTTTAATGAGATGGGAATCTTGGCAAGTTCAGATGATATTGTTGTTTTGGAGCACTTTGTTAAATACCAAGCGGTAGCTGAAAGATTGAGGCGAGAAGCCAAAAAGTAGAATGATCGAATAAACAACGGAGCTTACGAAAATGATTGGCGCATTAATAGAAGGGTCCTCGATGAATCTTTTGAGAAATTGAGATCCGCTTGGGTAAAGACAGAGTAGAACAAGTGCTGGTTTCACCCAATTCAGAAATGTTGCTCTGGATTTTTTTAAGGCACATGGAAAAAAACGCCAAGTGCCACTCTTGAGGTTGTCGTCATCTGGGGAAATAAGCTTGTATGAAGAAATATGCATATGCACTTGTGACGGTGTTTTTGTCAATCTATGCAGGTTATTGGCTTGGCATCTATAAAAACAATCAGTACACCATGGAGTATATGAACTCTTTGAATAATCAATATATTGCCATCAGGGCGGCCAATGGAATTCATGGGATCTCAAATATGAAAAAACACATGACAGATGAAAGTCTGTTAATTTGCGACATGAAGAACGAGGTTTTGCGACTTTCGGAAGATTGGACGAACTGTAAATCTGATAAGGCTTGCTCAATTGAGGTGGATGGTGGGTTCTTTTTAAAGATTGACGGAATCATATCTGATTTTAAAAATGAGACATGTGAGGCAGTGCAATCTGAAGTTCTCAATTAATCATTAGATGTTTTTGCGTTCCTGATAATTGACTGGTTATGGGGAACATTTTTTGCAATACAGGATGAAATACATATTCTGTGTATTTTCCATATTGATGGGCCTTTCTGCTTCGCATGCCAAAGAGGGCTCAGCCGAAAAGCCAGAGTGTCTGGCTGGTGTAGACTCGGGGAAATTCTTCTAAAAGGCAGCGGAACTATTTATATCAACGCCAAAGACAAGTTGGTTAGAAGAGAAATTTCCGAGAATTTGGAAAATATCCAGATTCATCTGCTGCTGACTCAAAAAGAAATAGTCCTCTACTCCAGAAGCTTGCAGGGGAAAGATGTTCTTTTTGCGAACCAACCCACGCATGCCAGGATGACCATGCGCACTCCGTATGAATCGCAGTCGTACAGTTGCCTTGCGGAAATTTATTATCAGCAACATGTTCAATGAATTTCTGAATAGCCGGCCCTGCGAAATTCCATCTGCCGCGCTGGTGATCCCGGCGGCGCGCATCTGGGGACGCGCAGCTGCCGATTCGAGGGCCATCGCAAGCACTGCCAGGAGCCCGATCAGGCGCAAGTAAAGCCTTTGAGGCCCATGCGCGCCATGGCACGCAGCAGGCACCGGAAGTTGAAGCGCGCTGCGCACAGCACCGCTTGCAGCGCATCGCCCGTCTGCCCCTTGGGCCAGCACCGGACCTTCCCGATGGCAGGCTCGGCTTGCCTGCGCTTGAGCCAGCGTCGCTGCTGATCGGTCAGGCTCTTGAACCTGCCCCGATCGATCATCTGGATGCCCGGATTGGCCGCACCCCAGCTCCACCACCGCCTGCTTCGGGCTGCCCCCGGTGTCCTCGGTCGCCTCGATCTGTGTCCAGGGCAGCCGGCTGGCCAGCACCGCCAGCGGATGGCGCAGATCGATCATCTCGGCCAGGCGTGGGCGAAAGAAATCGACAGTGTCGGCAGGCTCGGGCATCAACAGAACTCCCGGAAATCAGCGTCTGATACAACGATTCTCGGGGGATCGCCAGCCTATGCGAACCAGCGAAAAACCAGTGTTCATGCGGGTTGCCGGGGATTTGCAGGGCCGACTTATTGCAACCGGTATCGGCATTACGATCCGATGGGGGGAGTTATGTGAATCAGGATACTATTGGTATCAGAGGGGGTGGCAATTGGTATGTTTATCCAGAGCCCAATGATTGGAACTGATCCGCTCGGGTTGGAGTATGTGGATGGCCCCTTGGGGATGGCAGATAGAGTCGCCGGTATCCCTTCTGGGGGATTATCAAGCACTGCCAATATGGCAGTCGGTGCGGGTGGAGGCTTTCAGGCACCTTTCGGATTTGGCATGGGTGCCGATTCCAGTATAGTGGTCGATTTCAGGTTAAATTCATGCTGGCATTCCAATATCTGCCATGCCCGTGGATTCGGATTATCCGGGCCAATCACGCACATTCTCAACTATATGCGCAAGGAATTAATTGTGAGAAAAATATACAACAATGAATACGGAATTTTATTCATGATGATAGGACTTTTAATGGCAATCGTCGGTGGGGTTTTGGCTTTTTTATGGTTGCCGCGTGGTGGTGCATTTATGGTAATAATTGGGTGGATCATAGGGGCAGCCGGATTGGTTGTTCATTTCGCGACTAATGCAAATGATATATTTGGTGGAAAATAGGCAAAGCGTGCAATCAATGGATCTCTAGAAATCCGTGACCTTCCAATCTTTGCATCTTAATTTATTGATTTATATGAATCCAATATTTCAAAGCAACAATTTTTGACGATGCCTTGAAGTTTGGCCTACCAAGAGCAATGGGGCATGTGGTTTGCAGCGATGATAATCATCGCCCGACCCACCCGACCTCAACGATAAAAACAGGGCTTTCTTCGCTCTACCTGATCTGATTAATCAGCACCAGCCACAGCGTGAACGTCATACTCTGAATGAGTGTCAACCGCTTCCGCTACCCCTACCCGCAGAAAGCCTCTATCACCTGCGACAGCTCCATCCGTATCGAAGACACGCCCACTGGCGCCACACCGACGTCAACCTCATTGGGGTATGGATGTGGACCCATCAAGGAAACAGCTGTCAGAAGTTTGTTCACTCCCCGGCAGAACACTGCTCTGGATGTATTGCAAGGAACGACTGCTGCGCAAAGTATGATGAACTCCGGGGCGTCCATTTGCAAAAGATAGAAATCCATGAAAATAGATCATAAATCATCTTTAGTGCATTTTGAAAAAAATTCAGATATATACGCCGGACTTGCATCTATCCTGATGAATTTAATGCTGGTTATTAATTTATTCGAGAATGGCGTAAGTTTGTTATTTGGTTTCCTGTTTTATATTTTCTGTGGGCTATATATATTTGGCGCGGGCTCAAAGGAACTAAGAAAGAAGAATAATAGAGGTTATTTTATTTTCTTTTCATCCTATCTTATTCCATATATCTCCTCTGGTGTCTTTTTCTTATATTTTGCATTATTTAACAATACTTAAAACCCGCGAAGAATTCAAAATATAAATAAGCACGCAATGATAATTCTATTCAAGTAGTAGCAAAATATGCCTGCACCGCACGCTGGACGGTAGCTGCCGACACCTTGGCCCTGCTGTGGCTAGCAGCCCCAATGCGCCACGCATATGCATGCAATATATGCAGGTGCAGCTGCAGAGGAAAGGAAAATAACAGCAATAGCGCATCGCCATCCACCACTGCGGACACCTTGGCACGCCAATGCCCTGCCGAACCAGACCGGTCAGGTGGCCTGGGCCGCAAAGCTGGATCCCTGGCGCAATATGCTGCAGGAGTACAACCCGCAGGGCATCCACCAGGGGATCCGGCTGCCGGGGCAGCACCATGACAGGGAAATGGGGCTGTACCACAACCGGCATCGGCATTACGATCCGGTGGTGGGGACATGTCTTCAAAAGACTTGAATCTGCTTTCCGAAATTCTCCAAGGATCGCAAACACTTCAATACGGTTCAGAGGCCGAAAAATGAGAATGATTGCAATTATATTTTACATGGCTTTATCAATGTTTGTTGCTTACAATTTATGCAGCCAGAAATACAAGATCATTGGCAATATATTTCAAATTGCAATGGTCCTGTCATTTACTTATGAGCATGGGTACAAGATATTCTTCAAGAACAACGAGAAAATGATATTTTATACGGCATATCTACTCCCATTGATAACAATTATTCTCCTGCAAATACATACCGCATTTGATTTGAAAAATATTCTCAATTAATCATAAATTACTTCAATACTCAATTTAAATGAGAATTACATCGAACCATTAGATTTCGAAGAGAGACATGATCACCCAAGCCTTGACGGGCATCCTGCCCGCCACCCTGTCTCTCTCCGCAGCCACTGCCACCTGCGCCGCACAGTGCCCGCTGATTCCCGATGGCAATGCCACTCTGGAAGAGTCCGAGAGGGTCGCACTGCTCAGCGAGTTCAAGTTCGAGGCCCTGGACAAGGAACTGGCCCGGAGGCACAAGAAGAATCTTTCCTCCGCAGGCGGGGACCAGTTGACCATGCGGGATCTGCTGGGACGGCAGCAACTGAGCCTGCAGGAGGAGAATGTGATGCATCAGAAAACAAGGCAGGCCCCAAGGCCTGCCTTGTTTTCTCGCCCGCAAACGGCGGGCACACAAAACCTCAAAACGTCGCCGAAGGCAGATCCTGCCGGCTGAACACCAGCGACACCTTGGCTTCTTCCGGGATGGGAGGCAATGACGCATCCCATTGCTGCCAGGCCGCGCGCAGTTCAGCCAGGCGCTGAGGCTCGCGGTCACGCAGGTTGGCGCGTTCGCGCGGGTCCTGGGCCACGTTGAAAAGGTATTCCACGCCTTCGATCTGCAGGTATTTCCAGTCGCCGCGCACCAGGGCGCGCTGGGCGCGGTGCTTCATGCGCCAGCACAGGTCGCGCTCGGGGTTCCAGGCGCCATCGTCCATGAGGGGCAGCAGGCTGATGCCGTCCAGCGGGTAGTCGGCGTGGCCGTCCACGCCGGCGGCGGCCAGGAAGGTGGCCGACCAGTCCATGGTGAGGTTGGGCGTGTCGCTGACGGCGCCTGCCGGCATGCGTCCAGGCCAGCGCGCCACCAGGGGCACGCGGATGCCGCCTTCGAGCAGGTCCATCTTCTGACCGATGAAGGGCCAGTTGTTGGAGAAGCGTTCGCCGCCGTTGTCGCTGGTGAAGACGATGAGCGTGTTCTCGGCCATGCCCTTTTTCTCGAGCGCGTCCAGCACCCAGCCGATGCCTTCGTCCATGTGGTGGATCATGCGCTGGTAGGTCTCGATGGTGCCGCCGTCGGTGTGCTTGCCGAAGCCGCCGATGCGCCGCGACTCCTCCAGGTCGTCGCGCGTGAGCCAGGGCCAGTGGGGGGCGCTGTAGTGCAGGGACAGGTAGAAGGGTTTGTCGGCGCTCTGGCGCTCGACAAAGTCCACGGCGCGGCGGCTCAGCAGGTCGGTGAGGTAGCCCTCTTCCTCGTGCGGCTCCTCGTTGATCCAGAAATCGGGGCGGCCGCGCGGGTCGCAGTGGGCAAAGTAGTCGGCACCGCCTGCATGGAAGCCGTAGAACTCCTCGTAGCCCGACATGCGCGGGCCGAAATGCGGCGGGTAGCCCAGGTGCCATTTGCCGACCAGGGCGGTGGCGTAGCCGGCATCGCGCAGCAGCGAGGCCACGGTGGGATGGTCGGGCGGCAGGCCCAGCACCTTGTCGCCGTGGACGCTGGCGATCGGCTCCTCGGCCGCGCCGCGCAGGCGGTACTGCCAGCGGCCCGTGGCCAGGGCAAAGCGCGTGGGCGAGCACACGGCCGAGTTGGAATAGCCGCGCGTGAAGCGCATGCCCTGCGCGGCCATGGCGTCCAGGCGGGGCGAGACGTCGGTGGCGCGGCTGTGCGCGTCGCGCGCACCCGTGCAGCCGAGGTCGGCATAGCCGAGGTCATCGGCCAGGATGAAGATCAGATTGGGGCGCTGGGTTGCCATGGGAGCCAGGAGACAGTGGATGCGTTGGACAGGGAGTATCGCCAAAACGGCGATGCCTTCGGGGCTGATTCAGTCATTGGTCAGGTGGATGCGCTTGACCAGGGCGGCCCACTGCGCGGACTGTCCCTTGGCGCGCGCCTGGGCCTCAGCCACGGTGGAGCCGACCATCTCGATGTCCAGGGCCTTGGCGCGTTCCTTTTGCTCGGGCGCGCGGATGGCCTCGTTCATGGCATCCACAAAGCGCTTTTGCACCGCCGGCGGCACGCCCTTGGGTGCGGCCAGCAGGATCCAGAAGGTGCCGTCGAACTCGGGGAAGCCCGACTCGGCAATGGTGGGCAGCTCGGGCGCCAGCGCCGAGCGCGTCTTGCCCGAGGTGGCCAGGGCGACCAGCTTGCCGCTCTGGACCTGGGGGAAGACCGTGGGGCCGGCCAGAAAGCCGCAGTCCACCTGGCCGCCCAGCAGGTCCTGCATGGCCGGCGCCGGTCCCTTGTAGGGCACATGGACCATCTTGGCGCCCGAGGTGGCCAGCAGCGATTCCATGACCAGGTGGCCCGGCGAGCCCGCGCCGCCCGAGGCATAGGTCAGCTCGCGCGTCTTGCTGGCGGCCACCATGTCCTTGACGGACTTGAATCCCGTACCCGGCCCGCAGACCAAGGTCTGCGAGAAGCGCGCGGCCACGACCAGGGTTTCCAGCGCATCGGCCTTGTAGCCCATGTTCTTGTAGACATGGGGGTTGACGGTGAGCACGGGGTCCATGGCCCACAGCCAGGTGTAGCCATCGGCGGCGGAGCGTGCGACCTCGGCCGCGCCGATGTTGCCGTTGGCGCCGGGCTTGTTGTCCACGACCACGGCCTGGCCCAGCGCGGCCTGCATGGCGGCGGCCACTGGGCGCAGAGAGATGTCGGAGGGGCCGGCCGGCGGATTGGGCACGACGATGCGCAGGGGCCTGGCCTTGGGCCATTCCTGGGCCAGGGCGGGCGCCGCGCACAGGCCGGCGGCGACCAAACTCAGGGCGGCACGTGCCAGGGCTGCGAGGGGGCTGGGCATACTTGTCTCCTTGTCGTTGTCTTGCGGCCAATGTACGCAGGCCGCAGACAATGCATCTAATCCATCATCCCTAGCGTAAACCCGAAACCGGCCCGCGAGTCCATGACCGACCTCCACCGCTGGCGCCACCCCGCCGTGCTCGACGACATGTTCCTCTACCACCTGGCGCGGCTGCAGGCGGCGGCCGGCAGCCGCGTGGTACGCCTGTGCGAGGGCGGCTACGGCATCACGCGGCGCGAGTGGCGCATGGTCTGCCTGCTGGCCGAGGCCGGGCAGCTGCAGCCCTCGCAGCTGGCCGAGCAGGCGCAGCTGGACCGCACGCGCACCTCGCGCGCGGTCACGGCTCTGCTGGCCAAGGGGCTGTTGTGGAAAGAAAGCCAGGTGGGCGATGCGCGCCGCGCGCTGCTGCGCCTGAGCGACACGGGCCGCGCCCTGCATGCCGAGCTGTTCCCGCAGGTGCAGGCCATCAACCGCGAGCTCATGGACGCCGTGCCCGAGCCCGAGCTGCAGGCCATGGCCAGCGCCTTTGCCCGCATCCGCACCCGGGCGCGGGAGCTGGAGGCCAGCAGCCCGCCGCCCAAGGCGCCGCGCAACCGCAGGAAACCGGCAGCGCCCTGACGCCAAGGTCCAGAAGGTCAATCACCCCTGCAGGTACACCACATGCGTGTGCGTGTACTCGTACAGGCCGTGCTTGCCATCAGCCCCGCCCACGCCGGACTTGCGCACGCCTGCATGGAAGCCCTGCATGGCCTCGAAGTTCTCGCGGTTGATGTAGGTCTCGCCGAAGTCGATCTCGCGCATGGCCTGCATGGCCTTGGACAGGTCGCGCGTGTACAGCGACGAGGTCAGGCCGTATTCGCAGTCGTTGGCCAGGGCGATGGCCTCGTCCAGGTCCTCCACCACCTGGATGGGCAGCACGGGGCCGAAGATTTCCTTGCGCATGATCTCCATGCCGGCATGGCAGCCGGCCAGCACCGTGGGCTGGAAGTGAAAGCCCGCGCCCAGGTCTGCGGCCTGCCCGCCCGTGACCAGTTGCGCGCCGTCGGCGATGGCCTGGCGCACCTTGGCCTGCACGCTGTCCAGGCCCTTTTGGTTGATCAGCGGGCCCATTTCCACGTCGGGCCGCGCAATCGGGTCGCCGTAGCGCGTGGCGGCCATGGCCTGGGCGATGCGGGCTGTGAACTCGTCGGCCACCTGGCGCTGCACGTAGACGCGTTCGGCGCAGTTGCAGACCTGGCCGGTGTTGATGATGCGCGAGTCGCGGATGGCGCGCACGGCCAGGTCCAGGTCGGCATCGGCCAGCACGATGGCCGGGGCCTTGCCGCCCAGCTCCAGATTGAGCTTGGTGATGTGGGGCGCGGCGGCAGCGGCGATGCGCTCGCCCGTGGCCACGCTGCCCGTGAAGCTGACCATGTCCACGCCCGCATGGCCGGCCAGCGCAGCGCCCGTGCCGCCCTGGCCATAGACCACGTTGAACACGCCGGCCGGCAGCTCGCACTGGGCCAGCAGCTCGGTGAAGGCATGGCAGTTGATGGGCGTTTCCTCGCTGGGCTTGATGACGATGGTGTTGCCCGTGAGCAGGGCCGGCGCCATCTTGCGGGCGATCAGGAAGAAGGGAAAGTTCCAGGGCAGGATGCCCGCGACCACGCCCAGCGGCTTGCGCAGCAAAAAGATCTGCTCGTTGGTCCGGTCGCTGGTGATGACCTCGCCCTCGATGCGGCGCGCCCATTCGGCCATGTAGTCCAGATAGTCGGCGGTGAAGTTCACCTCGACCTCGGCCAGGCCCAGGACCTTGCCCTGCTCCTCGGTGATGGTGCGCGCAATGCGCGCGGCGTTGTCGCGGATGCGGACCGCCACGCGGCGCAGGTACTGCGCGCGCTCCACGGCAGGGCGGCGCGCCCAGGCCTTGTGGGCGCCGCGCGCAGCGGCGATGGCGCGGTCCACATCGGCCTGGCTGGACAGGGGCGAGCGCGCCAGCACCGCGCCCGTGGCGGGGTTGGTCACCTCATGCAGTTCGGCGCTGTCGGTGAAGCTGCCGGCGATGAAATTGCGCAGCACGGTAGGGGATGCCATGGAGTTCTCCTTGGGTTCAGTAGGTGCGGGATGCAGGGGCCGCCTGGTCCGTGGCTTGCGTGGCTCGATAGCGACCCAGGTTGGCCAGCGCGGCCTGGCGCAGCAGGCTGATGTCGATGCCCACGGCGATGAAGCGGCAGCCCCAGTCCGCATAGCGGCGCGCATCTTCCTCGCGCGGCGCGAGGATGCCGCAGGCCTTGCCGGCAGCCAGCGTGGCCTCGACGGTGCGGCGTATGGCCTCCTGCACCTCGCCCTGGCTGGCGTCGCCCGCATGGCCCATGCCCGTGGACAGGTCGGCCGGGCCGATGAAGACGGCGTCCACACCCTCGACGGCCGCAATCTCGGCCGCATGGGCCACGCCCCGGGGCGACTCGATCTGCACGATCAGGCACAGCTGTTCATGCGCCGTGCGGATGTAGTCGGGCACGGCATCCCAGCGCGTGGCCCGCGTCAGGCCGCCGCCCACGCCGCGCACGCCGTGGGGCGGGTAGCGCATGGCACGCACCAGTTCGCGCGCCTGTTCGGCCGTCTCCACCATGGGCACCATCAGCGTCTGCACGCCCACGTCCAGCAGCTGCTTGATGAGCACGGTGTCGCCCTGCACGGCGCGCACCACCGGGTGCGTGGCGTAGGGCGCCACGGCCTGCAGCTGGGCCAGCAGCGTGGGCACGGTGTTGGGGGCATGCTCGCCGTCGATCAGCATCCAGTCGTAGCCCGTGGTGGCGATGATCTCGGCCGCATAGGGCGTGGCAAAGCCGGCCCAGATGCCGTACAGCGGCTCGGCGCGCCGCAGCGCGGCCTTGAAGGGGTTGGCAGGCAGTTGCATGGCGGGCTCCTTCAGTGCGTGTACGGGCGGTGCAGGGCGCACTCGGGATTGAGCTCCACGCCGAAGCCAGGCCTGTCCAGCGCCGACAGGCGCATGCGGCCGTTGACGGGCACGGGCTCCCCCAGCAGTTGCGGATGGAACATGGGCACGACCTCGTCGGCCTTGGGGGCCATCATCAGGAACTCGGCAAACGGGCTGTTGTGGCGCGTGGCCACGAAGTGATAGCTGTAGACGCTGGAGCCATGCGGAATGACCAGGGCCTGGTGGGCATCGGCCAGGGCCGAGATCTTGAGCAGCTCGGTGATGCCGCCGCACCAGCCCACGTCAGGCTGGATGATGTCGCAGCAGCCCATCTCCAGCAGCTGGCGAAAGCCCCAGCGCGTGGCCTCGTGCTCGCCCGTGGTCACCAGCATGCCGGTGGGCACGTTCTTGCGCAGGGCCGCGTAGCCCCAGTAGTCGTCGGGCGGCAGGGCCTCCTCGATCCACTTGAGGCCATGGGCCTGCGCACCCTGGGCCAGGCGCGTGGCGTAGTTCACATCCAGGCTCATCCAGCAGTCCAGCATGAGCCAGAAGTCCGGGCCCACGCGCTCGCGCATGGTGGCCAGCTCCTGCAGGTTGCGGCGCAGCCCTTCCTCGCCCTCGGCCGGGCCGTGGTGCAGCGGCATCTTGCCGCCGATGAAGCCCATCTTCTGCGCCAGGTCGGGCCGCGCGCCCGTGGCGTAGAACTGCAGCTCGTCGCGCACGGCGCCGCCCAGCAGCTGGTGCACGGGCTCGCCGCGCACCTTGCCCAGCAGGTCCCACAGCGCCAGGTCCACGCCGGAGATGGTGTTGATGACGATGCCCTTGCGGCCGTAGTACAGCGTGGACAGATACATCTGGTCCCAGATGCGCTCGATGTCGGTCACCCGGGCGCCTTCGAGGAAACGCGCCAGGTGCTTTTCGACGATGTAGGCCGCAGGCTCGCCGCCCGTGGTCACGGCAAAGCCCACGCGTCCGGCGCTGTCCTCGATCTCCACCACCAGCGTGCCCAGCACGTTGATGCCGAAGCTGCGGCGGCTTTGCCGGTACTCGGGGTACTTGGCCATGGGCGTGGCGATGTGGTCGTCGATCCAGTGGCCGTCGGACTGGTCGTGGTAGTCGGCGCCGCCGCCCTTGAGCGTGAAGGCGCGCACCTGCTTGATGGTGGGGATCTGTGTCATGGGATGGTTCTGCTCCGTGTGCAAGGGGTTCAGGCGGCGGACGGTGCGGCCAAGGCCGGCGCCAGGCGTGCGCGCACGCCCAGCACCAGGGCCGCAGCCAGCAGCGTGGTGCCGGCCAGCAGGTACAGGCCGGCCGCCGGGGAGTGGAAAAAGCCCTCGGCCCAGTTCTTGACGATGGGGGCGATGAAGCCGCCCACGGCGCCGAGGGAGTTGATGAAGGCGATGCCGCCAGCGGCCGCAGCGCCGGCCAGCGTGTTGGCAGGAAAGGTCCAGAACACGGGCTGCACGGCGATGAAGCCGGCCGCCGCCAGGCACAGCGCGGCCACACCCAGCAGGGGGCTGGAGAAACTCACCGATGCAGCCATGCCCACGGCAGCCATCACCAGCGTCAGGCTGGCGATGCCGCGCGGCTGGCCTGTTCGCTCGGCATGGCCCGGAATCCACCAGGCGGCCAGCAGCGCGCACAGCCAGGGAATGGCCGAGACCACGCCCACCAGCAGGCCCACCTTGGTGCCCAGCAGGCCCGCCACCTGGCTGGGCAGGTAGAACACCACGCCATAGACGCTGGCCTGGATCAGCAGGTAGATCAGCGCCAGGTAGAGCACGCGCGGCTGGCACAGCGCGGCCAGCAGGCTGTGGCCGTGGCTGCCCTTGGCGCGCTCTTCGCTGTCGAGAATGTCCTGCAGCAGCGCCTTGTCCTCGCGGCTGAGCCAGGTGGCGTCGGCGGGGCGGTTGTCCAGGTGGAAATACGCCCAGATGCCCACGGCCACCGCCATCAGCCCCTCCACCGCGAACAGCCACTGCCAGCCGTGCCAGCCACCCATGCCGTCCAGCTCCAGCAGCAGGCCCGACAGCGGGCTGCCGAAGATGAAGGCCAGCGGCGCGCCGAAGTAGAAAAAGCCCATGGCCTGCGCGCGGTGCGCAGCCGGGAACCAGTAGGTCAGGTACAGGATGACGCCGGGGAAGAACCCCGCCTCAGCCACGCCCAGCAAAAAGCGCAGCACGTAGAACGTGGTCTGGTCGTGGGCGAACATCATGGCTGCCGACACCAGGCCCCAGGTGACCATGATCCGGCACATCCACATGCGTGCGCCCACGCGGTGCATGATCAGGTTGCTGGGCACTTCCAGCAGCGCATAGCCTGCGAAGAACACGCCCGCGCCAAAGGCGAAGGCCGCATCGCTGATGCCGGTATCGGCCTGGAAGGCCACCTTGGCAAAGCCCACGTTGGCCCGGTCCAGGAAGGCCATGATGTACATGAGCAGCAAAAAGGGCAGCAGGCGCCAGGAGATCCTGGCGAGCAGGGGAGCGGGGAGTTTTTTCATGACTTTCCTTGCAGGCAATGAGAGGCCATCACGCCCGGTCGTCCGGAGCGCTGAAGGCGTGCTTTGTGAAGGTGCGAGCGCGGCCGCGGCGTTGGTGCCGGCCGCGTCAGCGCGTCATGAAACGGGCGATGGGCTGTGCATGTCTTGTCTCCTGGATTGGGTCTGTTTTTTCTTGTCGCAGGGCCAATGTACGGCGCATGATCGATGCTCAACAAATCGAATTTCGGTCACATCCGATACCTTGCGCTTATGCCTGCGAACACGCCCGAATCCGCCCCGCCCGTGCTGCACCGCAGCCTGCTCAACCGCCTGCGCTACAAGCACCTGCACATGCTGGTGGCGCTGGGATCGAGCCTGAACCTGCACCGCGCATCGCTGAGCCTGGCCATGTCCCAGCCTGCGGCCACGCGCATGCTGCGCGAGATCGAGGACATGTTCGGCTGCCAGCTCTTCGAGCGCCTGCCGCGCGGCATGCGGCCCACGGCGCTGGGCGCGCAGCTGGTGCGCTTTGCCGAGGCCTCGCTCAACAGCCTGGACCGCTGCGCCGAGGACCTGGCCGCGCGCCGCCAGGGCGGCTACGGCTACCTGTCCATCGGCACCATCATGGGCGCCGCACCCGACCTGGTGATGACGGCCGTGGCGCGCATGAAGGCGCAAAGCCCGCAGCTGCGGTTGCGCATCATGGGCGACACCAGCGACCAGATCCTGCGCCTGCTGGACCAGCGGCGCATCGACATGGCCATTGCGCGGCGCAGCCCTGCGGCCCACAGCAGCAGCTACAGCTTCGAGGAACTGGGCAACGAGCGGCTGCTGGTCGTCGTGCGCAGCGGCCATCCGCTGACACGCCGGCGCAAGCTGGGCTGGCAAGAGCTTGTCGGAGACTGGCCCTGGATACTGCAGCCGGCCACCAGCCCCGCGCGCATCGCGCTCGACCAGCTGCTGCAGCGCCTGGAACTGCCCGCGCCCGCCGACATCATCGAATGCAGCTCGGTGTACTCCATGCAGCAGCTGGTGCAGCTGACCGACGCCGTGATGCTGCTGTCCGAATCCGCGCTCAAGGACTATCTGCGCATGGGCCTGGTCAGGGCGCTGCCGGTCTGCATCGACGTGCCCATGGCGCCCTTCGGCATCCTCACCCGCACCGACGACGCGCCCACGCAGGAGCAGCAGCGCTTCATCGCGCTGCTGCGCGCGCAGGCCCGGGGGCTGGTTCAGGCGGGTTGAGCCAGCACCTGCCCCATCGCGGCCTGGAACCTCGGATCGAGCATGGCGCTGACGTTGCAGCGCGACCAGCGCGAGACGGCCGAGGGATCGACATGGAAGACACGGCCCGGCGCCATGCTGAGCTTGCGCGGCACCAGTTGCTCGGCCAGGCGCAGCGAGTCCTGCACACCTGGGAAAGCCACCCACAGGTACAGGCTTTGCGGGCTGCGCGCAAAGACCTCGCAGCCGTGGGCATCGAGCCAGCCCAGCGCCTGGGCCGTGGCCTGGCCCAGCTTGTGGCGCAGGCGCACCAGGTGGCGCTCGTAGTGGCCCTCGCGCAGCATCACGTCCACCATGCGCTCGCAGTACTCGGAGCCGCTGACGTGGATCAGCGCCTTGAGGTCGGCCAGGTCGCTGGCCAGCGCGTCGTTGCAGGCGATGAAGCCCACGCGCAGCGCAGCCGAGAAGGACTTGGAGAAGCTGCCGATGTAGATGGTGCGCTCCAGCTGGTCCAGCGTGGACAGGCGCACGGCCGAGGTGGGCTTGAAGTCGGCCAGCGGATCGTCTTCGACGATGAGCAGGTTGTGGCGCTCGGCCAGCTGCAGCACCTTGTAGGCGTTGGCGGCCGAGATGTCCGAGCCCGTGGGATTGTGGGCCAGCGACTGCGTGAAGAACAGGCGCGGCCGGTGCTGGGCCAGCAGTGATTCGAGCGCGGCCACGTCGGGCCCGTCGGCCAGACGCGGCACGCCGACCACATGGGCGCCGGCCAGCCTGAGCTTGCCGAACAGCGGGTAGTAGCCGGGCTCGTCCACGAGCACGGTGGCCCCCGGCGGCACGAAGTAGCGGATGACCAGGTCCATGGCCTCGTTGGCGCCATGGGTCAGCACCAGTTGGCCCGGCGTGGCCTGCAGGCCGAAGTCACCCAGCTTGCGCACCAGGCTGTCGCGCAGCGGCGCATAGCCGTAGCGGCTGCCGTAGCGGAACAGCGACCCCAGCCCCGTGCGCACCACCTTCTGGTGGTAGCGGTCCAGCCGCATGTCGGCCAGCCATTCCACGGGCGGAAAGCCGTCGCCCACGCCCACGCAGTCGGGCTGGGTCTTGAGCTGCTCGCGCATCAGCCAGACGATGTCCATGGCCCGACCCAGCTGGCCCGCGTCCTCATCGGTGCGCTGGGCACCGCGCCCCGAGCCCAGCACGTAAAAGCCCGAGCCCCGGCGCGGCTCCACGATGCCGCGCGAGACCAGCAGGTCGAAGGCCGAGACCACAGTGTTCTTGGCATAGCGGTGCAGCTGCGCCAGCTCGCGCAGCGAGGGCAGCTTGTCGCCAGGGCGGTACACGCCGTCGGCGATCTGCTGGCCGATCAGGTCGGCCAGCTTCTCGGCAATGGGGGCCGAGCGCCCTCTGGTGTCTGCCATGCGCCCTCCGTTCATGTTGCAGTGCGATGGTACTGTTCCCCGAAACTGTACCTTTTGAAAGCGGTACAGTTTTCCTACAGTCCGGCGACCAGAGTTTTGATCCGAGGAGATGTCTTCCATGGTTGCCGATTCGCGCCTGCCCAATTTCCGTGCCCTCACACCGGCCCAGCGCCGGGATTTCCTGGCCGATGCCTGCGGCCTGTCCGATGCCGAGCGCGCCCTGCTCGCTGCCCCCGGTGCCCTGCCCCTGGCGCTGGCCGACGGCATGATCGAGAACGTGTTCGGCAGCTTCGAGCTGCCGCTGGGCGTGGCCGGCAACTTCCGCGTCAACGGCCGCGACGTGCTGGTGCCCATGGCGGTGGAGGAGCCCTCGGTGGTGGCCGCCGCCTCGTACATGGCCAAGCTGGCGCGCGAGGACGGGGGCTTTCAGACCTCCAGCACGCTGCCGCTGATGCGCGCCCAGGTCCAGGTGCTGGGCGTGACCGATCCGCATGGCGCGCGCCTGGCCGTGCTGCAGGCGCGTGCGCAGATCATCGAGCGCGCCAACAGCCGCGACAAGGTGCTGATCGGCCTGGGCGGCGGCTGCAAGGACATCGAGGTCCACGTCTTCCCCGACACGCCGCGCGGCCCCATGCTGGTGGTCCACCTGATCGTGGACGTGCGCGACGCCATGGGCGCCAACACTGTCAACACCATGGCCGAATCGGTGGCGCCCCTGGTCGAGAAGATCACGGGCGGCAGCGTGCGGCTGCGCATCCTGTCCAACCTGGCCGACCTGCGGCTGGCCCGCGCCCGCGTGCGGCTCACGCCGCAGACCCTGGCCACGCAGGAGCGCAGCGGCGAGGAGATCATCGAAGGCGTGCTGGACGCCTATACCTTCGCGGCCATCGACCCCTACCGCGCGGCCACGCACAACAAGGGAATCATGAACGGCATCGACCCCGTCATCGTCGCCACGGGCAACGACTGGCGCGCGGTCGAGGCCGGCGCCCATGCCTATGCCAGCCGCAGCGGCAGCTACACCTCGCTCACGCGCTGGGAAAAGGATGCCGGCGGCGCACTGGTCGGCAGCATCGAGCTGCCCATGCCGGTCGGCCTGGTCGGCGGCGCCACCAAGACCCATCCGCTGGCACGCCTGGCGCTGAAGATCATGGACCTGCAGTCCGCCCAGCAGCTGGGCGAGATCGCCGCCGCCGTGGGCCTGGCGCAGAACCTGGGCGCCCTGCGCGCCCTGGCCACCGAAGGCATTCAGCGCGGCCACATGGCCCTGCACGCCCGCAACATCGCCCTGGTGGCCGGCGCCACGGGCGACGAGGTCGATGCCGTGGCGCGCCAGCTGGCCGCCGAGCACGACGTGCGCACCGACCGCGCACTGGAAGTGCTGGCCGCGCTGCGCGCCAGGGCCTGACCAGCGCGCGGCCACACAAACAAAAACCCAAGGAGACACACATGACAAGCAAGGATCCCGCCGACTGGCGGCTGGCCGAGGTCTGGGGCGACACCGTGGACCTGCGCCACCTGGCCTGGGCGATTGCCATCGGCACCGGCATCAGCGTGCTGGGCTTCTACCTGGCCAGCCGCTGGCTGGCCACGGTGGTCGAGTCGCGCCAGCTGGCCCACGCCTACGCCATGCTCGCGGGCCTGGCCGGCTGCGTGATCGCCGGCGTGATCTGCGCACGCGCCTTTGCGCCCAAGCGGGAAGTGACCGAGCTGGACACCTCGAACGACCCCGAATGGCGCCGCGAAGTGCTGGAGGAACTGGCGCGCCAGCCCGGAGGCCTGGGCACGGTGCAGGACCTGCCGCCCGCCGTGGTGCAGGAACTCAAGGAGCTCAAGCTCTACGAGCTGTTCGCCGACAAGGCCGGGAGGGCATGAGATGGAAGCCCTGCTGACCAATGACATCGCCGTCGCGGCCGCGATGGGACTGATAGGCGCCGTGGTGTTCGCCGCCATCGGCCTGGTCTCCGGAACGGACGAGACCACCACGCTGGCCCCGCTCACCCTGCTGGTGGTGCTGCTGGGCGTGCCGCCTGCGGGCGTATTCACCTTCTTCCTGGCCGGCGCCGTGGCCAAGCACATGACGCATGCCGTGCCCACGGCGCTGCTGGGCATTCCCGGCGACACGCTGGCCACGCCGCTGCTGCAGGACGCCAACATGCTGCGCAAGCTGGGCGTGCCCCATATCGCGCTGCGCAAGATGGTCTCGGGCGGCATCGTCGCGGCCTTTGTCGCCGTGCCGCTGGCCGTGCTGTTCGCGGTGATGCTGGCGCCTTTCGGCAGCATGATCACCAAGACGGCGCCCTGGATCTTCCTGGCCGCCGCCCTCCTCATCGCCTACTTCTCGGCGGGGCGCTGGGCCTCGGTCATGCTGCTGATTCCGTTCGTGGTGGTCATCATTGCGCTGCAAAGCCTCACCGCCAAATACGAGGTCAAGCTCAGCATCAGCTACTTCCTGGGCATTGCCATCGGGCCGCTGATCGCCGACCTGTTCACCGTGATCTCGCCAGCCGGCCGCCAGCGCATGCTGCGCGACAAGGTGCGCCAGTTCAACCTGGCGCCCGACGTGAAAGGCTGGTCAGGCTACTTCCCCAACCCGCTCAAGGTGCTGGACCGCGTGCAGACGCGCTGGACCCTGGCCACGGCCACCATCTCCAGCGCCACCTTCGTCTTCAGCCCCGTGGCCATGACCGTGGTGCTGGGCGAGCTGGTGGGCTCGCGCATCAAGCATGCCTACCACCGCCTGACCACGGTGCTGAGCGCGCGCAACGGCGTGACCGAGGCCACCTACATCGCCGAGGCGCTGATCCCTCTGATCGCCTTCGGCCTGCCGCTGAGCCCGGTGGCCGCCGGCCCCGCCGCGCCGCTGTTCAACGCGCCGCCGCGCTTCACCGTCGATGCCGCCACGGGCCAGGTGAACAACCTGCACAACCTGCTCAGCCACTGGGAGTTCCTGGGCTACGGCATGCTGGCCGTGCTGCTGGCGGCCCTCGTGTCCTACCCCTTCGCCATGAACTTCGCGCGCAGCGCGGCGCTGTTCGTCTCGCGCCGGGTCAGCCACGAAGCCATCATCGCCACCTTCGTGGGCCTGATCATCGTCATCAGCGTCTGGGAAGGCCAGTTGCTGGGCCTGCTCGTGATCCTGACCATGGGCCTGCTCGGCGGCCTGCTGTCACGCGGCTTCGGCTTCAACACCGGCGTGCAGTTCATGGGCTACTACACGGCCGTGCTGAGCGTTCCGGCGCTGGTGAAGCTGTTCTGATTTTTGCGCCGCAAGGGTCAGAACATTCTGAGATTTGGGGGCAGCGCCGCACCCGCCGCCCACAAGGTCCAAGGCCGTTGCCATACTGGGTCACCGAGGCCGCCGCACCGCTGGCGGCCTCTTCCTTTGTGTCTGGCTTTGTGTCTGTCGTTTCTGCGAGGTGCCCATGGGTCTGGCCCTGGTTCAAAGTCGTGCGCTGCTGGGGCTGGCCGCCCCGCGTGTCACCGTGGAAGTGCATCTGGCCAACGGCCTGCCGTCGTTCACGCTGGTGGGTCTGGCCGATGTCGAGGTCAAGGAAGCGCGTGAACGCGTGCGCTCGGCACTGCTGAACTCCGGGCTGGAGTTCCCGAGCAACAAACGCATCATCGTCAACTTGGCGCCCGCCGACCTGCCCAAGGATTCGGGGCGCTTCGACCTGCCCATTGCGCTGGGCATTCTCGCGGCCAGCGGCCAGATCAATGGCGATGCGCTGGCCGAGTATGAATTCGCGGGCGAGCTGTCGCTGTCGGGCGCCCTGCGGCCCGTGCGCGGCGCGCTGGCCACGGCCCTGGCCTTGCACCGCCAGCAGGACGGCGCCCGCCTGGTCCTGCCGCCGGGCAGCGCGCAGGAGGCGGCCTTCGTGCCATCGGCCCAGGTGTTCTGCGCGCACCACCTGCTGGACGTGGTGCGCCGCTTCATCACACGCTCGGCCAATGCCCTGGTGCAGACGGAGCAGGACACGGACGGTGCCGACGCCACTGACAACGGCGAGGATGCCGATGGCGCCCATGACATCGACAGCACCGACAGCACCGACAGCACCGACGATCTGCCGGCAGCCAGCGATGCCCGGCCCTGCCCCGGCCCGGGCTGGCATGCGGTGCAGCCGCAGCCCGCCGCCCCAGTGCGCAGCAGCCTGTGCCTGGCCGAGGTGCGCGGCCAGGCCCAGGCGCGGCGCGCGCTGGAAATCGCTGCGGCCGGAGGCCACGGCCTGCTGCTGGTGGGGCCGCCGGGCTCGGGCAAGTCCATGCTGGCCCAGCGCTTTGCCGACCTGCTGCCGCCCATGAGCGACGACGAGGCACTGGAGGCCGCCGCCATCGCCAGCCTGGCCGGCCGCTTCACGCCCGAGCGCTGGCGCCAGCGCCCCACGGCCAGCCCGCATCACACGGCCAGTGCCGTGGCCCTGGTCGGAGGAGGTTCGCCGCCGCGTCCTGGCGAGATTTCGCAGTCCCACCACGGCGTGCTCTTCCTCGATGAATTTCCCGAGTTCGCGCGCAGTGCGCTGGAGGCGCTGCGCGAGCCGCTGGAGACCGGCCAGATCACCATCGCCAGAGCCGCCCAGCGCTGCGAATTCCCCGCGCGCTTTCAGCTCGTCGCGGCCATGAATCCCTGCCCCTGCGGCCATTGGGGATCGACGGTGCAGCGCTGCCGCTGCACGCCCGACAAGGTGGCGCGCTACCAGGCGCGCATCAGCGGCCCGCTGCTGGATCGCATCGACCTGCATGTGGAAGTCGGCGCCCTGCCCCCGCAGGAGCTGCTGGCCGCGCGCTCGGGCGAAACCAGCGAGGCCGTGCGCGAGCGCGTGGTCCAGGCCCGCGCGCTGGCCGTGCAGCGCCAGGGCAGTGCCAACCACCAGCTCCAGGGCCAGGCCCTGGACGATCACCTGGGCCTGTCGCCCGAGGCCCTGGCCTTCGCCCACAAGGCCGCCGCACGCCTGGGCTGGTCGGCCCGCAGCACCCACCGCGCGCTCAAGGTGGCGCGCACCATTGCCGACTTGGCCGGCAGCGCGGCAGTGGAGACCGGGCATGTGGCGGAGGCCATGCAGTATCGGAGGGTGTTGCGGTTGCCGTCATGAGCCGGCAGGCACCAGGCCTTGCGCATCGACAGCCGCAACCTCCTGGTCGATCCCCAGCACCTCCACGCACGCACGCAGCGCAGGCGACCAGCCCTGGCGCGCGGGCACGACGAACCAGGTTTCCACGCGGGCGACTTCCTGGGCGAGTGCGCCGGGCAGGGCCGTGATGTGCACGCCGAAGCGGTGCTGCTGGGCCTGGACCACGCTGCGCGGCAGCAGGCCGTAGCCCATGCCGGCGGCCACGCAGCCGAGGATGGCGTCCAGCGATCCCATTTCCATGATGCGTGCGGCCACGCCGCGCGCGGCCAGCAGCAGCTCGATGCGCTGGCGGTAGCTGCAGCCCTGGCGGAAGGCCAGGAAGGGCACGGCGCTGAGCTGGGCGGCATCGGGAAAGCGCGGCAGCGCGAAGGCGGTGACCAGGACCAGTTCCTCCTCGAAGACGCGCCAGCCCTGCAGGCGGGACTGGGGCGGCATGCCCGAGACGAAGGCGCAGTCCAGCCGCCCGGCAAGCAGGTCGGCCAGCAGCTCGGCCGTGGTGGCCGTGCGCAGCTCCAGGTCCAGGCCGGGCTGGGCCTGGTGCAGGCGCGCCAGCAGCGGCGGCAGGCGCAGCGCGGCCGTGGTTTCCATGGAGCCTATGCGCAGCGCGCCTGCGGCCCGGGCGCTGCCCTGCAGCAGGGCCAGCGCCTCGTCATGGTCGGCCAGCATGCGCCGCGCGTATTGCTCCAGCAGGCGGCCGGCAGGCGTGGCGTGCACGGGCGCGCTGCGCTCCAGCAGTTGCACGCCGGCCTCGTCCTCGAGCTTTTTCACATGGGCCGTCACGTTGGACTGCACGGTGTGCAGTTGCTGCGCGGCGGCGCCGAAGCTGCCGCTGTCGCAGACGGCCAGGAACATGCGCAGGGACTTCAGTTGCATCGCGGCTCCAGTGACATCCATCTTCAATCGAGATCGACGCCATCATTTTGAATCATTGGACATGATGGGCGGCAGCGCCTAATGTATGCCCATCCTCCCCGCATGGCGCCCACTCCCGTGATCCAACGCAACGAAACTTCCCTGCTGCTGACCGGCTTCATGGCCACGCTCAGCGGCGTCGGCCTGGCGCGCTTTGCCTACACGGCGCTGATGCCGCAGATGGTGCATGCCGGCTGGTTCAGCGGCGAGCAGGTGGCCTACCTGGGCGCGGCCAACCTGCTCGGCTATCTGATCGGGGCGCTGGCCGCCGCGCCGCTGGCCGAACGCCTGGGCGCGCTGCGCGTGCTGCTGTGGTGCTGGGTGGCCCTGGCGCTGAGCTTTGCGGCCTGCGCCTGGCCGCTGCCCATGCCCTGGTTTTTTGCCTGGCGCTGCATCTCGGGCATTGGCGGCGCCATCCTGATGGTGCTGGGCCCCTCGGTGGCCCTGGCGGCCACGCCCGTGCAGCGGCGCGCGGCGCTGGGGCCGCTGATGTTCTGCGGCATAGGTGCCGGCGCCCTGCTGTCGGCCACGCTGATACCGCTGCTGGCGCGCCAGAGCCTGGGCGCCGTCTGGTGGGCGCTGGCGGCGGTCTGCGCCTGGGCCGGCTGGCTGGGCTGGCGCCATGTGCGGCGGCTGCCGGTGCCTGCGCCCATCGCCATCACGCCCCATGCCCCACCTGCCCGTGCCGCCCCCCTGTGGACGCTGCCCGTGGTGCTGGTGATGCTGGCCTATATGACGGACGCCTTCGGCTTTGTGCCGCACACGGTGTTCTGGGTGGACTACCTGGCGCGCGAGCTGCAGTTGGGCGATGCCTACGCCTCCACGCAGTGGGCCGTGTTCGGCCTGGGCGCCATTGCCGGGCCGCTGGTGGCCTCGCTGTGCGCCACGCGCTTTGGCTGGTGGGGCACGACCACGGGCGCCTATGCGGTCAAGACCCTGGCCATTGCCATGCCGCTGTTCTGGGTGGGATTTGCGGGTCATGCGACCTCGTCCTTTCTGGTGGGCGCGCTGTCGCCGGGCATGGCGGCCATTACCTCGGGCTACCTGATGCAGCTGATCGGCCCCGTGCAGCACAAGCGCATGTGGGGCTATGCCACGGCGGCCTTTGCGCTGATGCAGGCCGTGTCGGGATATTTCATGGCCTGGAGCTATGCGGGCCTGGGCTCGTACCAGCGCCTGTTCGTCATCGGCAGCGTGTCGCTGCTGCTGGGCACGCTCATGATCGCCGCCAGCCGCGCCAGCGCGCGCCGGCAGGCCGCCGCATGAGTGCGTGGATTCGAGACAGGAAACAAGGAGTCGTATGAGCACCGCAAAGACCGCGTGGATGGCCCGACTGGGCATGCGCCATCCCATCATCCAGGCCCCCATGGCCGGCACATCCACGCCCGCGCTGGCGGCTGCCGTCACCGATGCGGGCGGCCTGGGCTCGCTGGGCATTGGCGCCAGCGGCACGGAGCAGGCGCGCCAGCAGATCGTGCAGACGCGCGCGCTGACCTCGGGCGCCTTCAACGTGAACCTGTTCTGCCACCGGCCGGCCCGGGCCGATGCGCAGCGCGAGGCCGCCTGGCTGACCCATCTGGCGCCCGAGTTCGCGCGCTTCGGCGCCAAGCCGCCCGCCACGCTCAACGAGATCTACGCCACCGCCGTCGGCAACGCGGCGCTGCAGGCCATGCTGCTGCAGGAGCGGCCTGCCGTGGTGAGCTTTCATTTCGGGCTGCCTGAGCAGGGCTTCATCGACGCGCTGCGCGCGGCCGGCATCGTGACCCTGGCCAGCGCCACGTCGCTGGACGAGGCGCGCCAGGTGGAGCAGGCCGGCGTCGATGCCATCGTGGCCCAGGGCGTGGAGGCCGGGGGGCACCGCGGCACGTTCGATCCCGCGCAGGACCGCATGATGGGCACCTTCGCCCTGGTGCGCGTGCTGGCGCGCAACACGACCCTGCCGGTGATCGCGGCCGGCGGCATCATGGACGGCGAAGGCATTGCGGCCGCGCTGGGCCTGGGCGCCTGTGCGGCGCAGCTGGGCACGGCCTTCATCCTCTGCCCTGAATCGTCCGCCAGCCCGGCCTACCGTGCCGAGCTGCGCAGCGAACGCGCCCACCACACAGGCATCACCGCCGCCATCTCGGGCCGGCCGGCGCGCGGCATGGTCAACCGGCTGCATGCGCTGGGCGCCAGCCATGGCCAGTCCCTGCCCGACTACCCGCGCGTCTACGACGCGGGCAAGGCGCTGCACCAGGCGGCGTCCGCCCAAGGCAGCTCCGACTACGCAGCCCACTGGGCCGGCCAGGGTGCGCCGCTGGCGCGCGAGATGCCGGCCGCCGCGCTGGTGCAGACGCTGGCCGGCGAACTGGCGCGCGCTCAGAGGGCCTGATCGCTCAGGCAGGCATGTCCAGCGCCGCCAGCCCCTGCTCCAGGTCGGCAATGAGGTCGCGCGGCGACTCCAGGCCGATGTGCAGGCGCACCACGGGCCCGCGCGCACTCCAGTCGGTGACGCTGCGCGCCTGCGCCATGTGCGCGGCCGTCGCCAGGCTCTCGTAGCCGCCCCAGGAGGCGCCGATGCCGAAGAGGCGCAGGCCGTCGATGAAGCGGTCCACGGCGGCCTCGGCGGTGCCGGGCTGCAGCTCCAGCGACACCAGGCCGTTGGTGCCCTGGCAGTCGCGCAGCCACAGCGCATGGCCGGGATGCGTGGGCAGCGCGGGGCAGAACACGGTGGCCACGGCCGGGTGCTGCTGCAGCCAGTGCGCCACCTCCAGCGCATGCGCCTCGTGCATCTGCAGCCGCGCGGCCAGCGAGCGCATGCCGCGCAGCACCAGCCAGGCATCGTCGGGGCTGACCGCCATGCCGAAGGCGTCGCAGCGCGCGGCCAGCGGCTCCCAGGCGGCCTCGGTGGTGGCCACGGTGCCCATCATCACGTCGGAGTGGCCCGACAGGTACTTGGTGGCCGCCATCACCGAGACATCGGCCCCCAGCGCCAGCGGCCGGTACTGGCAGCCCGACCCCCAGGTGTTGTCGGCCACGACCAGGGCGCCGCGCGCATGGGCCATGGCCGCCAGCGCGGGCAGGTCGCACATCTCGTAGACCAGGGAGCCCGGGCATTCGGCATAGACCATGCGGGTGTTGGGGCGCATGCGCGCCTGGGCGTCGCTGCCATCGGCCGCGAAGAAGTCGTACTCGATGCCGTAGGGCCGCAGCCATTGCACGGCCAGGTGGCACACGGGCTGGTAGGCGCTGTCGGTCAGCAGCACATGGTCGCCGGGGCGCAGGTAGCTGAGCAGGGCCATGCCGATGGCCGCCAGGCCCGTGGGCAGCAGCCGCGTGCGGTGGGCGCCTTCCAGCTCGCTGACGGCGTCTTCCAGCGCAAAGCCGGTGGGCGTGCCGCGCGCGCCGTAGCTGAAGATGCGCTCGCCTGCGCGGCGCTCGCGCATCTCGCGCTGCTGTGCCGTGCTCTCGAACAGCACGGTGCTGGCGCGCACCAGGGGCGGGTTGACGGCCGTGCCGCCCGCATAGGCCGGGCGCTTGCCCGCATGCAGCAGCCGGGTCTGCAGGTCCAGCGCGGGGGCGCCAGAGGCCGATGATCCAGGCACGGGGGCGTGTTCGGCAGCCATCAGTCGATCTTCGCGCCCGAGAGCTTGACCACGCGCGACCAGCGCTCCATGTCCTGGCGCAGCTGGGCGGCAAAGGCCTCGGGCGTATTGGCCACGACTTCGCTGCCGCCATCGACGACGAGTTTGGTCACTTCCGGCAGTTGCAGGGTGCGCACGATGGCGTCGTGCAGATAGGCCACGCGCTCGGGCGGCGTGCCGGCGGGGGCGAAGAAGCCGTACCAGTCCTCGAAGCGCGCATTGCGCAGGCCCAGTTCCTCCAGCGTGGGCACCTTGCCGAACACGCCGATGCGGCGCGGGCTGGTGACGGCCAGCGCGCGCACCTGGCCCGCCTGGATCATGCCGGCCACGGACGAGGTGGAGGTGATCAGCACATCGACCTGCTGGCCCAGCAGATCGTTGATGGCCGGCCCCGCGCCCTTGTAGGGCACATGGGTCATGGGCACGCCGTTTTCCTTGGACAGCACCACGCCCACCAGGTGCGACAGCGTGCCGTTGCCGGGCGTGGCATAGGTGACGCGGCCCGGCTCGCCCTTGCTGCGCGCCACCAGGTCGGCAAAGCTCTTGAGGGGCGAGGCCGAGGCCACCACGATGGCCAGCGGCGCCGCGTTGATCTGCGTGATGGGCACGAAGTTCTTGAGCGGATCGAAGCCCGGCGCGCTGTAGAGCGCGGGGTTCACCGCCATCAGCGAGACCTGGCCCGTGAGCACGGTGTAGCCATCGGGCTTGGCCTCGGCCACGGCCTTGGCGCCGATGTTGCCGCCTGCACCACCCCGGTTTTCCACCACGGAGGGCTGGCCCGTGGCCTCGGTCAGCCGCGTGGTGACCCAGCGTGTGCTGGCGTCGTTGCCGCCGCCCGGCGGGAAGGGCGAGATGAAGCGGATCGGCTGGGCCGGATAGCCGTTGCGCGCAGCCAGCGGCTCGGCCGTGGCCTGCGAGAGCATGGCCAGGGCCGCGAGGCCGGCGGCCAGCATCCTGGCCAGGTTGAGAGTTGCGAACATGTCTTGTCTCCTGTCGTTATGTGGTGTTGGGCTGTTCGGATGCTCTTTGCGTGGATCAGGACATTGCCGGCTCCGGCAGGCGGAAGGCGGCCAGTTCCTGCGCGTCCAGTTGGGGCACCAGGCCCGTCTCCCAGGCCAGGTAGCGGCGTGCCGCTTCCTTGTTGCCGTCGTGGCGGTCGTGCACGAAGAACAGGTAGTCGATGCACTCGGCGTCGGTGGGGCTGTCGGGCGTGGCCTCGACCGGCAGGCCGGCCTGCTGCCATGCGGCCAGGCCGCCTTCCAGCAGCAGCGGCGCGGCGCCTTGCAGCTCCAGTGCGGCCCATTGCGCCATGCCGGGCTCGTCGGCCACCAGCACGATCTGGCGCGTCTCGCCGGCAAGGTCTCTGGCAAGGCACGGGCGGATGGACCAGCGGGCCCCGGCGATGTGGCCTGCGCGGTACTTCATGCCCGCGCGCAGATCGACCACGGCCACCTCGCCCTGGCGCATGCGCTCGTGCAGGGCCTGCGCCGTGATGCCTGCCAGTTCGGGGACCTGGGGCGGCTGGGCCGGCGACAGGTCCAGGCCGCTTTGCAGGCCGCCCCGCAGCACGCAGGCGTCATGGCCGAGCTGGCGCAGCCAGCTGGCCACCACGGGGGCGCGCACGCCATCGCTGTCGAACAGCACCAGGCGCGCACCGCGCACGCCCACGTACTGGTCGCCGGCCTGCATGAGCTGGCCGCCGGGCGTGTGCTGGGCGCCGGGCAGCGAGCCGGCCTTGAATTCCTCGGGCGTGCGCACATCGCACAGGAACAGCGTGCGCTCCGCGTCACGGCTCCAGGCGCGCACGGTGTCGGCATCGACCTCGGGCACATCGAAGCGTTCGGCCAGGGCGCGGGCCTGGGCTTGCAGCGCGCTGCTGGCCGAGTCGTCGCCATAGCGCTGCGTGCCGCCGTGCTCCAGCGGCAGGTCGGCCAGGTACCAGCCCTGGGTGCCGTTCTCCAGCGCGTAGACGGGGTTGGGAATACCCAGGTTGATCAGCGTCTGCGCGCCGATGATGGAGCGCGTGCGGCCCGCGCAATTGACCACGATGGGCGTGGCCGCATCGGGCACCAGGCGGCTCACGCGCAGCGCCAGCTCGCCATTGGGGCAGCAGATGGCGCCGGGGATGTTCATCTTGTGGAACTCGGAGACGGGCCGGCCGTCCAGCACCACCAGGGGCAGGCCCGCCGCCTGGCGCGCCGCCAGCTGCTGTGCCGTGATGCGCGGCGTGCCATAGGCGTGTTCGGCCAGTTCGCCAAAGGTCTTGGAGGGCAGGTTCACGCCGGCGAACAGCGTGTAGCCCGCAGCGCTCCAGGCCTTGGCACCGCCTTCGAGCACGGCGACCTGGGTATAGCCCAGGGCTTGGAGGCGGCGCGCGGCACGCTCGGCCATGCCCGCGCTGGCATCGCCCTCGCCACCGTCGTAGGTGACGACGCGCACCTGCCTGCGCGGCACCAGGCGGGGCACATCCAGCTCCAACCGGCTGTAGGGCAGGGGCGTGGCGTAGAACAGGTGCGACTCGCCGTACTGGCCGTGCTCGCGCACGTCGAGCAGCGCGATCTCCTGGCCGTCGTGCAGCCAGGATTTGAGGGTGTGGGCGTCAATGGATGCGGTCATTGCATGCGGTCCGGGAAAAAGATCGGCAAGGAATTTCGGGCAAAGCCCTGCCACGCGCGCCCCGTGGGGCGCGCTGCGGCATGGACAGTGAAAAGGCAGGAAGCGGGAGGTAGCGGCCGGAAGGCCGGGGCTCAGCGGCGCGTCTGCACGCCGATGGCCATGGTCTGGCAGGTACCGGTGGCCAGGTCGTAGCTGGTGCGCTCGTTGAGCGTCTCCAGCGCGCGGCCGTACATGTGCAGGTGGCGGATGACCTGCTCGCCCTGGATCTCCACGGAGTGGATGTCCTCGGGCATGAGGGCGATGCCCTGGCCTGGTGCGACCACCACGAGTTCCGTCTCGCGCAGCGTGCCCTTGCCGGGGACGGAGCCGTCGTCGGTGCGCTCGTAGACGCGGTTGTGCTCCGTGCCTTCCACGGCGGCAATGCAGGCCCAGGTCGTGTGGTTGTGCGGCACGATGCGCTTGCCCGGGCGCATGACGTTGAGGTACAGCGCATAGCTCTGGTCGGCGTCCTCGGCGATCAGGTAGCGCGCCTGGTGCTCGCCCTCTTCGGGCGCGGCGTAGTCGGCCTGCTGCCAGAAGTCTCGGCGCGCGGCCAGGCCCAGCAGTTGCTGGAGCACGGCGTCCAGGCTGGCGCGCGTGGCCGCGTCCTCGCCAATGGCCTGCTTCATGTGGTCGATGGCTGCTGTCACGGCGGCGCTGCGCTGTTCGGTGATGGTGTTGGTGATGGTGTTCAAAGGGGGCTCCTTGTCGTCGTCGAAGTCCACTGTAGTGAGGCGCCAGGCCCGCAACAATCCACGCATGCCCAATAAATACTTCAATAAAATTGAAGTATGGAGACGCTTGACCTGGACCTGCTGCGCACCCTGGCCGCCATTGCCAGCCACGACAGCTTTGCCGCCGCCGCCGTGCAGATGGGGCGCACGCAATCGGCCATCACCCAGCAGATGCAGCGGCTGGAGGAGAAGATCGGCCACGCGCTGTTCGAGAAGCAGGGCCGGCAAAAACGCCTCACCGATCATGGCCAGCGCCTGCTGGGCTATGCGCGCCACATGCTGGCCATCCACGACGAGGCCCTGCGCAACCTGCAGCACCGCCAGGTGCAGGGCCTGGTGCGCATCGGCGCACCCCACGACGCGGCCGACAACATGCTGCCGCCCGTGCTGCAGGAGATCGCGCTGAACTTTCCCGGCATGCAGATCGACATCCATGTGGGGCGCAGCCCGTTCCTGATGGAGTCGCTCAGGCAGGGCGAGCTGGATCTGGCCATCTCCAACCGGGAGGATGAGGGCTTCGAGGGCTTTGCGCTGCGCTCCACGCCCACGGTGTGGCTGTGTGGCGCGGGCTACGCCCATGACCCGGGCAAGCCCGTGCCCCTGGTCATGGCCGACGGGCCCAGCATCTTCCGCCGCCTGGGCTGCGACGCGCTGGATGCGGCCGGCATCGCCTGGACACCGCGCCACACCTGCACCAGCCTGGTGGGCATACGCGCGGCGCTGCGCGCCGGCCTGGGCGTGACGGCGCGCGGCGTGGAGCAGCTCGACCCGGGCCTGCGCGTGCTGGGCGCGGGCGACGGCATGCCGCCATTGCCGGACCTGGTCTATCGCCTGTACATCCGCAGCCACGTGATCAGCCCCGTCACGCGCCAGATCTTCGAGAACCTGCAGGCACGCATGCGGCTGCCGGCCGGCTGAGGGACGGCTGGGGACGGCAGGCGTGCGGCTTGCCAGCGCTGCTTGTAATGGGACTTATTCTCAAATAACATCCGCGCCACCGCCGCCCCCTCTGTCGGCGTTTTTCGAGCCTTTCCAGGCCCCGTGCCATGCCATCTCCCACTCTTGCCCGCACCCATGACTGGTTCCGTGACTGGTTCCGTGACTACTGGCCGCTGATCTCCCGCATCCTCGCCGCGCTGTTTGGCGGCTACGCCGTGGCGGCGCTGGCCAGCGTGGCCGTGCTGGCCCTGCCCGCAGACCGCACGCAGGCGGCGATCTCGGGCACCTTGCTGAGCTTTGCCGTCTATGCGGGCGCGGTGATCTGGGTGTTTGCCGTGCGCAGCGCCTGGCGCGCCTGGGCCGGCCTGCTGGTCGCCGCCCTGGTGCTGGCGCCCGTCGCATGGTGGACCTGGGGCAAGGGGCTGGGCGCATGAACACGAACACCACGGACACCACGAACACGGCCGGCAAGCCCGCCAAGGCCGCGAAAGCCGCCAAGGCGCCCGGCATACGCCAGACCATGTCCGACCTGCACACCTGGGTCGGCCTGCTGCTGGGCTGGTTCCTCTACGCCATGTTCCTCACGGGCACGGTGAGCTATTTCAGGAACGAGATCACGCAGTGGATGCAGCCCGAGCAGCCGCACCAGAGCCAGGCGAGCGAGCCCGCGCTCGTGGCCCAGCGGATCGGCGACGCCATGGCGCATGTGGCGCCGCAAAGCCCGCAATGGCTGATCAACCTGCCCGATGCGCGCAGCACGGTGGCCACGGTGTTCTGGAGCCCGCCGCAGACCGAAAAGGGCGCCAGGCGCCGCTTCGAGAACGGCCGCTTCGACCCGGCCACCGGCACGCGCCTCGAAGGCCCGGTGCGCGAGACGCGCGGCGGCGAGTTCTTCTACCGCTTCCACTTCCAGTTCCACTACATGCCCGTGCTCTGGGGCCGCTATCTGGCGGGGCTGTGCGCCATGTTCATGCTGGTGGCCATCGTCAGCGGGGTGATCACGCACAAGAAGATCTTTGCCGACTTCTTCACCTTCCGCTGGGGCAAGGGCCAGCGCTCCTGGCTGGACGCGCACAACGCGCTGTCGGTGCTGGGCCTGCCCTTTCACCTGATGATCACGTACACCGGGCTGGTGACGCTGGCCTTGATGTACATGCCCTGGGCCAGCCTGGCTACCACCATGACGCCGGAGCAGCGCGTGGTGGCCGGCCAGCAGCTCAGTGCCTTTGTTCCCGCAGGCAAGCCCTCGGGCCAGGCCGCGCCCCTGGCACCGCTGGCCGACATGGTTCGCCAGGCCGAGCAGCGCTGGGGCGCGGGCCAGGTGGAACGCCTGAACGTCAACCTGCCCGGCGATGCCAATGCGCGCGTGACCGCCATCCGCGGCGAGAACGGCCGCGTCTCCATCAGCCCGCAGTTCATGATGTTCGACGGCGTCAGCGGCCAGCTGCTGCAGGCACAGGACAGCGTGGGCGCCGCCGCCGAGACGCGCGGCGTGCTCTATGCGCTGCACATGGGCCGCTTCGGCGACCTGCCCACGCGCTGGCTGTACTTCATCGTCAGCCTTGCGGGCACGGCCATGGTGGGAACGGGGCTGGTGCTGTGGAACGTGAAGCGGCGCAGCAAGCTGCCCGATCCGGAAAGGCCGCATTTCGGCTTCCGGCTCGTGGAACGGCTGAACATCGCCACCATCGCCGGCCTGTCCATCGGCATGGCCGGCATGCTCTGGGCCAACCGCCTGCTGCCGGTGGAGATGGCCCAGCGCGCCGAGTGGGAGGTGCACACCATGTTCATCGCCTGGGGCGCCACCCTGTTCTGGGCGCTGGGCCGGCCCGCCAAGCGGGCCTGGATCGAGTTGCTGTGGGCCGGCGCCGCCGCCCTGGCCCTGCTGCCCGTGCTCAACGCGCTGACCACGGATCGCGGCCTCTTGGCCAGCCTGCGCGCGGGCGACTGGGTGTTCGCCGGCATGGACCTCATGCTGCTGGCCCTGGCCGCACTGCATGCCCATCTGGCCCTGCGCACCCAGCGCCACCAGCCCAAGGCCAAACCGGTGCGCGCCGCCCGGCCCGCGCCCAAGGCAGCCGCCACGGCAGCGGCCGCCGCAGCGGAGACCAGCGCATGAGCATGGCCCACCTGTTCTGTCAGCTGCTGGCCCTGGGCGCCTTCGCCTGCCTGGCCCTGGCCATGGACCGCCACCAGAGCGACCTGTTCGGCAAGGAACTGCCACCCGCCCGCACCCGGCGCCTGCGCGCGGCCGGCTGGGTGCTGCTGGCGCTGTCGCTGTGGGCGGCGCTGCAGGTGGAGCCCTGGTCGCTGGGGCTGGTGTCCTGGTTCGGCCACATCGCCGCCGCAGCGGCCATCGTGCTGCTGTCCATGGTGGCGCGCGAGCGCCTGCGCTGACGGCCCTCCCGGCGCCTTCAGAGGAACATGCCGCCCGAGGCCTCGATGCGCTGGCCCTGCACCCAGCCCATGCCGGGCTGCAGCAGGGCGGCCATCACGGGGCCGATGTCGTCGGGCTGGCCCACGCGGCCCAGTGCCGTCTGGCTGGCCAGGGCGGCGCCGACCTGTGCATCGTCGCGCACGCGGCCGCCGCCGAAGTCCGTGGCGATCGCGCCCGGCGCCACCGTGTTGACGCGGATGCCGCGCGCCCCCAGCTCGCGCGCCAGGTAGCGCGTCAGCACCTCCACCCCGCCCTTCATGGATGCATAGGCCGCATAGCCGGGCTGGGTGAAGCGCGTGAGGCCGCTGGACAGGTGGATGATGCTGCCGCCGTCGCGCAGCAGGGGCAGCAGGTGCTGGCTCAGGAAGAAAGGCGCCTTCAGGTGGATGGCGACCAGCTCGTCGAACTGCGCCTCGGTGGTGGTGGCGAATGGCGCGTTGATGCCGATGCCGGCGTTGTGCACCAGCGCATCGAGGCGGTCGGCCTGCCAGGTATCGGCCAGCGCCTGGCGCACGCGGGCCGCAAAGTCCGCAAAGCCCGCGCTGCGCGCCACGTCCAGCTGCAGCGCGGCGGCACGGCCGCCCAGCGCCTCGATGGCGGCCACGGCGGCCTGGGCCTCGTCGGCACGCTCGCGGTAGGTCAGCACCACGTCCAAGCCCTGGCGCGCCAGGTGCTCGGCCGTATTGCGGCCCAGGCCGCGGCTGCCGCCCGTGACGAGGACGATGCGGCGGGCGGCAGGGGAAGAAGCGGTCGAAGGAGAAGCTGTCATGGCGGACCTCGTTAGGTGGTTTGCAATGACAGCGACTGTATTGAAGGTGGATTTTTGGATAAATTGTCTGTTTCTGATTTATTTGTTCGCCCCATGCAAACAATCAAGCTTCTGGAGCAGATGCAGATCTTCAGCCGCGTGGCCGAGATGGCCAGCTTCACGCGCGCGGCCGACAGCATGGGCCTGCCCAAGGCCAGCGTCTCCCAGGCCGTGCAGCAGCTGGAGGCGCGGCTGGGCACGCGGCTGCTGCACCGGACCACGCGGCGCGTGCAGCTCACCCAGGACGGCCAGGCCTGCTACGAACGCTGCCAGGACCTGCTGGCCGACGTGGACGAGTTCCAGGGCCAGTTCCAGCAGGCCGGCGATGCGCCGCTGCAGGGCAAGGTCCGGCTGGACATGACCACGGGCCTGGCGCGCCATGTGGTCATGCCGCTGCTGCCCCGATTGCTGCAAAGTCATCCCGCACTGCAGCTGGAACTGAGCTGCACCGAGCGCCGCGTGGACCTGGTGCGCGAAGGCTTCGACTGCGTGCTGCGCCTGGGCCCCGTGGACGAGCCCGGCCTGGTGGCACGCCCGCTGGGCCTGCTGGCGCTGGCCACCTGCGCCAGCCCCGGCTATGTGCAGGCCCACGGGCTGCCCGCCACGCTGCAGGATCTGGGCGGTCACCGGCTGGTGCACTACCAGCGCACGCTGGGCACGCGGCCGCTGGGCTTCGAATACGAGGAGGATGGCCAGCCCCGGTACCTGCCGATGACGGGCGCGCTCACCGTGAACAATGCCGAGGCCTATCTCGCGGCCTGCCAGGCCGGCCTGGGGCTGATCCAGGTTCCGCGCCTGGCCGTGCAGCCGCTGCTGGAGACGGGTGCGCTGATCGAGGTGCTGCCCCGCCACCCGCCGCCGCCCATGCCGCTGTACCTGATCTACGCCCAGCGCCGCCAATTGCCGCGCCGCGTGCGCGTGCTCATGGATTGGCTGGCCGAAGCGGTCCTGCCCTGGACGCTTGGCGCTGGCCCGGCCGCAAAGCCCTAGCGAGAGCTGCAGGGATTCAGCCAGCTTCATTTTGCTTATCACTAATCCGTATCAAGACAAAGGTTCGTGCCTGCCCCTTTTGACGCCATTTACCGGACAATAGCGAGCTTGCCCCGGTCACCGGCCGCCACGAAGCAGCGGCAACGCGCCCAGCGCGTCTGCCCCCTGTGCTTCCCGCCACCGCGTGCCTGCATGGCACTGACCTCTCATTGCAACGTCCCGGCGGGCACTGCCTGCCCCGAATTCACCGTATTGCCAACATGAGTGCTTTTCTTGAAGAACGCGTGCTGTCCGTCCACCACTGGACCGACCGCCTTTTCTCCTTCACCACCACCCGTGATACCGCGCTGCGCTTTTCCAACGGCCATTTCACGATGATCGGGCTGAAGGTCGATGGCAAGAACCTGCTGCGTGCCTACTCCATCGCCAGCCCCAACTACGAGGAGCACCTCGAGTTCCTGTCGATCAAGGTGCCCGACGGTCCGCTGACCTCGCGCCTGCAGAACATCCAGGTCGGCGACACCATCCTCGTCGGCAAGAAGCCCACGGGCACGCTGCTGATCGACTACCTGCTGCCCGGCAAGAACCTGTACCTGATCGGCACCGGCACGGGCCTGGCCCCCTGGCTGGCCGTGGCCCGCGATCCCGAGACCTACGAGCGCTACGAGAAGGTCGTCGTCGTGCATGGCGTGCGCCATGCCAGCGAGCTGGCCTACCAGGAGCTGTTCGAGAAGGAACTGCCCGAGCATGAATTCCTCGGCGAGATCGTCAAGGACAAGCTGGTCTACTACCCCACCGTGACGCGCGAGCCCTTCCGCAACCAGGGCCGCATCTCCAACCAGATCACGGACGGCACCTTCCCGCAGAACATCGGCCTGCCCGAGCTCAATCCCGAGACCGATCGCGTCATGCTGTGCGGCAGCCCCGCCATGCTGAACGAACTCAAGGAGCTGCTGGAGCACCGAGGCTTCAAGGAAGGCAACACCACCACGCCCGGCGACTTCGTGGTCGAGCGCGCCTTCGTCGAGAAGTAAAGCCCACGACACCCCGTGGCGGGGCGGCTGCCGATAATCGGCGCATGCCGCCCTCCCGCACCCCGCCGCCCCAGCCCGGCGACGATGACCGCAACTTCATCGTCGCCCTGGCGCGCGGCCTTGATGTCCTGTCCTGCTTTCGCTCCGGCGAAAAGCTGCTGGGCAACCAGGACATCGCCAGGCGCTGCGCACTGCCCAGGTCCACGGTCTCGCGCCTCACGCACACGCTGACCACGCTGGGCTACCTCATCCATGTGCCCGAAGAGGGCAAATACCGCCTGGGCACAGCCACGCTGGCCCTGGGCAGCGCCATGCTCTCGCGCCTGGACGTGCGCCAGATCGCACGCCCGCTGATGCAAAAGCTGGCCGCCACCACCGATGCCGAGGTGGCCCTGGCTGCACGCGACCGGCACAACATGGTCTATATCGAGCACTGCCCCAGCGCGCTCTTCATGCACCGCGACCTGGACATGGGCTCGCGCATCCCCCTGGCAACCACGGCCGTGGGCCGTGCCTGGCTGGCCGCCAGTCCCGCATCCGAGCGTCAGCGCGCGCTGGACTACCTGCAATCGCACGCCCCGGAGCAATGGGCCGCCGCCCAGGCCCAGCTGCCGCTGTGGCCGGAGGCAGGCAGCCAGCCCCAGCCCTGGCTGTCGTGCTCGTTCGGCGACTGGCAGCCCGAGGTCAACGCCATTGCGCTGGCCTTCTCGCCGGGGCGCGGCCTGCCGCTGATGGCCGTCAGCCTGGGCGGACCCTCGCGCTTCGTCACGGCCGATGCGCTGCGCCAGGACGGTGTGCCCGCGCTGCAGCGCATGGTGCGGCGGCTGCAGCAGGACATAGACAGGGCCTGAACGCCTGTCCCGCAGGTGCCCGCGCGGTACCGCGCAGTAGCCAAGACGACAGCGTGCACGGTGCAGGCGCCCTAGCATGCAGGTGTTGCTCAACCACCAAAGACCCAAGCCAGGAGACACACAGCATGAGCGTGAAAGCATTGTTCGACCTCACGGGCAAGACCGCCCTGATCACCGGAGGCTCGCGCGGCCTGGGCCTGCAGATGGCCGAGGCGCTGGGCGAGATGGGCGCCCGCCTCGCCATCACGGCGCGCAAGTCCGACGAGCTTGCCGAGGCCAAGGCCCACCTGCAGGGCCTGGGCTACCAGGTCGAGACCTTCGCCAACGACCTGCAGAAGTTCGACACCATCCCCGCCCTGGTCGATGACGTGCTGGCGCGCTGCGGCGACATCGACATCCTCGTCAACAACGCCGGCGCCACCTGGGGCGCCAAGGCCGAGGAATACCCGGACGAGGCCTGGAACAAGGTCATGAACCTCAACGTCTCCGCACCCTTCTTCCTCACCCGCGAAGTGGCCAGGCGCGTGATGATCCCCAAGGGCCGGGGCAACGTGATCATCACCGCCTCGGTCGCGGCCTTCAAGGGCACGCCGCCCGGCATGAACACCGTGGCCTACAACACCTCCAAGGCGGCCGCCGTGCACCTGGCGCGCACCCTGGCCTCGGAATGGGGCCACTACGGCATCCGCGTCAACTCCATCTGCCCGGGCTTTTTCCCCAGCAAGCTGGCCAACGGCCTCATCGACAAGCTCGGCGACCAGCTCATCGCCCGCGCCCCGCTGCGCCGCATCGGCGGCGAGGAGGACCTCAAGGGCGCCGTGGTCTACCTGGCGTCCGATGCGTCTCGGCACATGACGGGGCAGGCGTTGGTGCTGGATGGTGGAGCGAGCTTGTTGTAAACAACGCAGCCCTGCAATGAGAAAGGCCCCTGTACCGCGGTGCAGGGGCCTTTCTTACTTGAGCCGCTGCGCAGCGACTCAGCATGTCTTCTTCAAGCCTGCAGGGCAAAGGGCTCGATGGACTCCAGGTCGTCGCCTATGGCCTCGCGCGCGATATCGGCGTCGTACTGGCTTTGCAGATTCATCCAGAACTCCACGGACGTGCCAAAGAAGCGCGCCAGGCGCAGCGCCGTATCCGCGGTGATGGAGCGGCCGTTCTTGACGATGGCCGCGATGCGTGTCTGCGGGACATGGATGGCCTGGGCCAGGCGGTATTGCGTCAAGCCCATGGGCTCCAGGAATTCAGTGGCCAGGATTTCGCCTGGCGTGGGGAGGTTCAAAGGTTTGTTCATGGTCAGCACTCCTGCGCCAGATCCAGGATCAACGCTTTCGCTTCAGTGGTAATCGACGATCTCCAGCTCACTCGGGCCTTCATGGGTCCACACAAAGCACACGCGCCACTGATCATTGATGCGGATGCTGTGCTGCCCCTTGCGATCTCCGTGCAGCGCCTCCAGCCGGTTTCCGGGCGGGACCCTCAAGTCCTGAAGCACATGAGCGGCATGCAGCATCCGAAGCTTGCGCAGCGCGACCACTTCAATGCTGCTCCACCGACGCACCCGCCTCTGCTGGAACAGTTGCTCGGTGTCGGGGCACTTGAATGACTGGATCGTCATGGAAGCAAATAATAACGCGTCGCGTCAGTAACGTCAAGCGTGAGTACCAGGCAACTGAGTCCACAAGAAAGCGCCTGGGCCAGATCAAGCTGGCACCAGGCGCTTTCGGTCGAAAAACTGAGCGGCGCTCTACTTGTTCGCCACCGTCATCACCGCCTCAATCTTGCCGTCGCGCACAGCGGCGCCTCGTTCCGTGGTCAACGTGCCGCCGCGCTCATCCACCCCCTTGACGCCGCCGGGGTTCACGTCGGGGCGCAGGGATTTGTAGGCTTCGTCCAGCTTGGCGTGGATGGCCTTGGTGTCCGAGGCCGAGCCGGCCAGCTGCATGGCCTTGACGGTGGCGTGCACGGCCGTGTAGTTCCACTGCGCCTCCGAGCCCGGGATGCGGCCCGGGTAGACCTTGCCGAAGCGTTCGACGAAGGCCTTGTTCTCGGGCTTGGTGTCCTCGGAGACGGGCATGACGCCGATGGCGCCTTCCAGCGGCGCATAGCCGCCGACCACGCGCGCCATTTCGTCGAGCTTGGCCTGGTCCATGACCACGAAGCCGCCCTTGAAGCCCAGCTCGCGCGCCTGCTTGACGACCAGTGCCGTGGGCTCGGAGGCTCCGCCCACGAAGAGCACGTCGGGCTTCTCGGCCAGGGCCTTGCTCACGCCGCTGTAGAAATCGGTGGCGCGGTTGTAGCTCATGGCGTTCTCGGCCACAACGGTGCCGCCCAGCTTTTCCCAGCCGGGCTTGAAGGCGGCGACCCAGGCCTTGGCGTAGTCGTGGTCGGCGCCCACCAGGGCCACCTTCTTGCCGAAGCGGCCCATCACGTACTTGGAGAACGGGTCGATGTACGAGGTGAACTCGGGCGGGATGCGCAGGGTCAGCTTGTTGCCCCGGTTGGTGATCTGCGGCACCGAGCTGTAGGCCAGCACGATGAAGTTGCTGCGCTCGTTGGTGGTCTGCAGCGCGAAGATGCCGCCCGAATGCGGCACCAGGATGGCCGCCGTCTTGTGCTGCTGCACCAGGCGCTGGGCATTGATCGCGGTCTCGGACGGGTTGTACTTGTCGTCCAGCGGAACGATCTCGATCCTGACCTTCTTGCCGCCGATCTCGGGCGCTGCGGCATTGATCTCGGAAACGGCCATCTGCATGCCGTCGAGCACGTTCTTGCCGTACTGGGCAGCGCCGCCCGACAGCGGGCCCGAGTAGCCGATCTTGACCACCTCCTGCGCCAGCGCGGGGCCGGCAGCGGCCACGGCGGCGCAGGCCAGGGCCAGCGTGCCCACCCTGCGGCGGGTCAATGGTGCGAATGCTGTCATGTCTGTCTCCTTGGATAGTGAAGAACGAATCGCTGCTGACGCAACGCATAAATCCGGCGCAGCCCAGACCAGGGACGCCGAGCAAGGGCCGCCCCGCAGCGAGGGCGTCGTCCCCCTCCCTCGCGAAGCGAGAGAGAGGGGGAAGCCGCGCAGCGGCTCAGGGGGTGCAGTGTCATGTCATGCACCGATGTAGGCTTTTCGGATGGAGTCGTCAGCCAGCAGCTCGGCCGGCCTGCCCTCGCGCACGATGCGGCCGCTTTCCATCACATAGGCGCGGTGCGCGATCTTCAGCGCCGCATAGGCGTTCTGCTCGGCCAGCAGCACGGTGGTGCCGGCGGCGTTGATGCGCTGTATGGCCTCGAACATCTGCTTGATGACCAGGGGCGCCAGGCCCAGCGAGGGCTCGTCCAGCAGCAGGGCCTGGGGCCGGCCCATCATGGCGCGGCCGATGGCCACCATCTGCTGCTGGCCGCCCGACAGCGAGCCGGCCGGGTCGTGCTGCTTCTCGCGCAGGATGGGAAACAGCTCCATCACCTCCTGCAGCGTCTTCTGGCTGGGGCCGGGGTCGCGGCGGTGCACGTAGGCGCCCAGCTGCAGGTTGCGCAGCACCGACATCTGGGGGAACAGCTTGCGCCCTTCGGGGCACTGCACCACGCCGGACTGCACGATGGCCGAGGGCTTGCTGCCGGCCAGCTCCCTGCCATTCCAGACGATGGAGCCGCCAGCGGCCTTGTGGATGCCGCTGGCCGTGAGGAACAGCGAACTCTTGCCCGCGCCGTTGGCGCCCAGCAGCACCACCAGCTCGCCGCGGTCGGCATGCAGGCTGACCCCGTCCAGCGCCAGGAAGCTGCCGTAGCGCAGCGACACGTTCTCAAACTTCAGCATGCTCGCTCCCCAGGTAGGCATCGATGACGGCGGGGTTGCGGCGTATTTCCTCGGGCGTGCCCTCGGCGATCTTCTCGCCGTAGCTGAGCACCAGGATCTTGTCGGCCAGGCTCATGATCATGCCCATCTTGTGCTCGATCAGCGCCACCGTGATGCCGTGGCGCACCAGCTTGCGGATCAGCTCGGCCAGGCCCTCGGTCTCCTCGGGGTTGACGCCGCCGGCAGGCTCGTCGAGCAGCATGAGCTTCGGGTCGGTGGCCAGGGCCAGCGCGAAGGCCACGCGCTTGCGCTCCTCCTGCGTGATGTCGCCAGCAATGCGGCCGGCCACATGCGACAGGCCCACGAAGTCCAGCGCATCACGCGCCTTTTCGCGGCACACGCGCTCTTCCTCGCGCAGCCGGCTGGAGCCGCGCAGCACGTCCCATAGCCCTGAGCGCGTGCGCAGCCGGTGGCCCACGATGAGGTTGTCCAGCACCGTGGCGCGGTCGAACAGCGCCGTGGTCTGGAAGGTGCGCGCCACGCCCAGCTTCGCCACCTGGTCGGTGCGCAGCGAGGTCACGTCCTGGCCGTTGAAGGTGATGGTGCCCGAGGTGGGCTTGTGCACGCAGCTGATCAGGTTGAAGAACGTGGTCTTGCCCGCGCCGTTGGGACCGATGATGGCGTTGATGCGGCCTTCCTCGATCACGGTGCTGACATCGTTGACGGCGGCCAGCCCGCCGAACGTCTTGGTCAGGTGGTCAATCTTGAGCATGCGGCTTGCCCTCCTTGGCATTGCGGCGCGCGCGCCATGCAGTGAAGCTGCCCACCACGCCGTAGGGCATGAAGATCACCAGCATCACGAGAATCGGGCCGAAGACGATGAAGCGGTACTCCTGCAGGAACTGCAGGTACTGCGTGATCCAGGGCATGCCGATGGCGCCCAGCAGCGGGCCCAGCACGGTGCCCATGCCGCCGACCATGGCGAAGATCATCATGTCGAAGGTGTGGTGCACGCCGGCCATGTCGGGACCGATGAAGCGCACGAAGCCCGCATACAGGCCGCCCGCCACGCCCGCGTAGACCACGCTCAGCATGAAGGCCAGCACCTTGTTGCGCATGAGGTTGATGCCCAGGGCCTCGGCCAGCTCGTCGCTGTTGCGGATGGCCATGAAGGTGCGGCCCAGCAGCGACCGGACGATGCGCCGCATCACCCAGGCCGAGGCCACGAGGAAGGCCAGCACCAGGTAGTACAGCGCCAGCGGCGACTCGAAGCTCAGCGCGCCCAGGGCCTCGGGCGCGGGGATGCCCATGATGCCCACCGTGCCGTGGGTCAGGCCCTCCCACTTCTCGATCACGAGGAACATGATGTAGCCCACGCACAGCGTGAAGATCGAGAAGTAGTGCCCCTTAAGGCGCAGCGAGACGATGCCGATCAGGTAGCCCAGCACCGCGCACACCACGCCCGACATCACCAGCCCGCCCCAGAACGGCCAGCCATGGTCCACCGTGAGGATGCCCACGGTATAGGCGCCCGCGGCCATGAAGCCCGCGTGCGCGAGGTTGAGCTGGCCCGTGTAGCCCGTGATCAGGTTCAGGCCCAGCGTGGCGATGGCGAAGATGTAGGCCGTGCTCATCACCGTGAGGTGGTAGTCGTTGCCCGCCAGCCAGGGGAAGGCGATGCCGGCGGCCAGCAGCAGGCCCCAGGCAACGCGGGAGTCGATGAATCCGTTCATTCAATGACTCCTCTTGGCGAACAGGCCCTGCGGGCGCAGCGACAGGATCACCACCAGCAGCACGAAGGCGATGATGTCCTTGTAGTCGGTGGAGATGTAGTAGGCGCCGAAGCTCTCGGCAAAGCCGATGATCAGCCCGCCCAGCACGGCGCCCGGGATGCTGCCCATGCCGCCCAGGATGATGATCACGAAGGCCTTGGTGATGACCAGGTGGCCCATGGCCGGATAGACCAGGTTGATGGGCGCATACAGCGTGGCCGCCACGGCCGCGAGCACGCCCGAGATGGCAAAGGTCAGCATGGATACGCGGTTGGCGTCGATGCCCACCATCGATGCGCCTTCGCGGTTCTGCGCCATGGCGATGATGGTCGCGCCCGTGATGGTGCGCGTCAGGAACAGGTGCAGGGCCACCATCAGCGCAAAGGCCGCGACTATGATCAGCAGGCGCTGCGCGGGCGCCGTGATGCCGCCCATCTCCACGATGGAGGTGTAGGGCGTGGGCATGCGCTGGAAGTCCGCGCCCCACAGCGCCTGGGCGCCCGCTTCCAGGAACAGCAGCAGCCCGATGGAGGCGATCTTGGGATGCAGGGGCGAGGCCTTGCGCAGCGGATGGAAGATCAGCCGCTCGCTGACGATGCCCAGCACCGCCACCGCGATGGCTGCGGTCAGCATGGCCGCCCAGTAGCCCCAGCTCCAGGCCACCATGGCCTGGAAGGCCACGAAGGCGCCGATCATGTAGAAGCCGCCGTGCGCGAAATTGGGCACGTGCAGGATGCCGTAGACCAGGGTCAGGCCCAGGGCCACCAGGCCGTAGATGCCGCCCAGGGTCAGGCCGTTGAGCACTTGCTGCAGAAAAACGTCCATTCAACGCCTCCTGCGGAAAGGCGCGGCTCGGCGCCCGGCCAGGGTCTGTGCTTGCATTGTCTTGTCTCCTTTGCATGGCCGGCCGGCGCGGCGCGACAACGCATGCGGCAGACAGGCAAGGCCAGCTTAGGAGGGGGGCGGCGCCACGATCAACCCGAAGATTCCGCACAGCGGAATTCACCTGGGAAACCCCGAGACCCTCAGGGCCCCGCCAGTAACCTAGATGACAGCCGCGCTCAGATGGACAGGGCCGGCAAGTTGGCGGGCAGGCCCTGCATGGAGCGCTGCGTGTGCTCGGCCACGAAGTCCAGGAAGCTGCGCACGCGCGCCGGCATGAACTTGCGCGTGGGCAAGGTGGCGTAGAGCGTGAAATGGCCCGTGGTCCATTCGGGCAGCACATGGCGCAGCCGGCCCGAACGCAGGTGGCGCGCGATCAGGTCCAGCGGCTGGGTGCTGATGCCCGCGCCGTCCAGCGTGGCACGCAGCAGCGTGCCGGTGTGGTTGGCCACCAGCACGGGCTGCACGGACACCTCGGCCTCGCCCGCGTTGCCATCGAGCCGGCGCAGGCGCAGCACGTCGGAGCGGCCCTGGGCGCGGCGGCGCAGCAGGCACTGGTGGCTCGCCAGATCCCCGGGCACGGCGGGCACGCCATGGGCGTCCAGGTACTCGGGCGAGGCGCAGGCCAGGCCGCAGGTGGTGACGATGGGGCGGGCCACCACGTTGCCGTCATAGCCCTCCTCGGCGTTGAGGAAGGTGATGTCGTACTCGCCCACGGCGGCCTCGCTGGCCGACTCCACGAAAACCTCGATGCAGATGCGCGGATGCAGGCGGTGGAAGTCCGCCACCAGCGGCGCCAGCACATGCTCGGCAAACACGGGCGGCGTGAGCACGCGCACGGCGCCCGACAGCTCCAGCGTGTGCGCCTGCGCCAGGCTGAAGGCATCCTCCACATCGGCCAGGATGCCGCGCACGCGCTCCAGATAGGCCTCGCCGGCCTCGGTCAGCGACACGCTGCGCGTGGTGCGCTGCAGCAGCCGCGTGCCCAGGTGCTGCTCCAGGTCGGCCACCAGGCGCGTGACCGTGGGCACGGACATGTCCAGGCGACGCGCCGCCGCCGAAAACCCGGCCTCGTCGGCCACGGTCTGAAACACCCGCATGGTCTGCAATCGGTCCATGTTGTCCTTGGCCCCGGGCCTCGGTGCCCGGGGACTTTCGCTGCATTGTTCCACTCCCAAACGCCCTGCGCCGCGGCTTTGCGGGCCGCGGCGCAGGCGTTCATCTTCGTCGAAATGCAGCCGCTCAGCCCTTGCCGTCCGAAGTGTCCCTGGCCTGCGCTGGACCGGCGGGCGGCGCCCAGCGGATGGGGTGGGTGAAGCGCACCTCGGCGTCGCTGAAAGCCTTGGCCGTGGCGGCCGACAGCAGCAGGATGGCCGACGAGAAATAGATCCACATCAACAGCACCACCAGCGAACCCGCCGCGCCATAGGCCGAGACCACGGCCGCCGTGGACAGGTACCAGGCCAGGGCCTGCTTGCCCAGCGTGAACAGCAGGGCACCGACGATGGCGCCGAAGATGAGATAGCGCAGCCGGGGCTTGGGGCCGCTGCCGATGCGCATCAGCCCCACGAAGAGCAGCACGGCAATGCCGAAGGACACGCATTCGTTGATCAGGCTGATCAGCGGCCCCAGCGGCTGAATCTGCAGCTTGGTGCCGGCCCAGTTGGTGATCAGCTGGATGGCCGTGGACAGGGCCATGGACACCAGCAGCAAGAAGCCCAGCGCCAGCACATAGGTCAGGCCGCGCAGCCGCAGCGCGGCCATGCGCCACCACACGGCCTTGGGCGGCGGTGGCTCGCCGTTCGAGGTCCAGAGCTTTTCCAGCGCGGACTGCAGCTCCACGAAGACACCCGTGGCGCCCGACATCAGCAGGATGAAGCCGAACAGCGAGGCCAGCCGCCCCTCGTCGGGCCGCTGGGCGCTTTCCAGCGCGCCGCGCACCACCTGGGCACCGCGCTCGCCGATCACGTCCTGCACCTGGTCGATCAACTGGTGTTCCACATAGCTGCGGTCCACCCACCAGCCCAGCAGGCCGACCAGCAGCAGCAGCAGCGGCGCCAGGCTCAGGATGCCGTAGAAGGACATGGCGGCGCTCATGCGCAGGCCATCGGCGTCCAGCCACAGCTGCACGGCATTCCACATGGCGCGCAGCGGGTTCAGTTCCATCAGGCGCTGCAGGCGTGCGGACCAGGACGAGGCGGGGGGAGTTTCCGGGGTATCTGAGGGCATGGCCCCCATTGTGCGCAGCGGCGCACCAGCGCCCTGTCAGCCTGTGCCGACAGGGGCCTGTGCGCGTGGCTCAGGTCACGGGCGCCGGATTGAACAGCACCAGGGCGTTGTGCAGCTTCCACTGCTCGGCCCAGGTCTTCCTGCGGCCGCTGGCCACGTCCAGCATCAGGCGGAACATCTCCCAGCCCACGTCCTCGATGCTGGCCTGGCCTTCGGCGATGCGGCCCGCGTTCACGTCCATCAGGTCATGCCAGCGCCGCGCCAGGTCGCTGCGCGTGGCCACCTTGATCACGGGCACCTGGGCGAGGCCGTAGGGCGTGCCCCGGCCCGTGGTGAACACATGCAGGTTCATGCCGGCGGCCAGCTGCAGCGTGCCGCAGATGAAGTCGCTGGCCGGCGTGGCCGCATAGACCAGGCCGCTTTGGATGCCCCGGTCGGCCAGCCGCTGGCCCGGCGACAGCACGCCGGTGATGGGCGCCGTGCCGCTCTTGATGATGGAGCCCATGGCCTTCTCGACGATGTTGGACAGGCCGCCCTTCTTGTTGCCCGGCGTGGTGTTGGCGCTGCGGTCCACGCGGCCCTTGTCCAGATAGGCGTCGTACCAGGCCATCTCCTCGATCATGGCCTGGGCCACCTCGGGGCTGGAGGCGCGCGAGGTGAGCTGGTCGATGCCGTCGCGCACCTCGGTCACCTCGCTGAACATTACGGTGGCGCCTGCGCGCACCAGCAAATCGGTGCAAAAGCCGACGGCCGGATTGGCCGTGACGCCGCTGAACGCATCGCTGCCGCCGCACTGCACGCCCACCACCAGGGCGCTGGCCGGCACGGTCTCGCGCCGGCGCGCGTTCAGGCGCTCCAGATGCACCGTGGCACTGCCCATGATGGAGTCCACCATGGACATGAAGCCCACATGCGCCTCGTCCTGCAGGCAAACCACGTCCAGCGCGGGTTCTCGCTCATCGACGATGGGAAACGACCCCGGCGGCAGCAGCCGCTCGGGCTGCAGCTTCTCGCAGCCCAGGCTCACCACCATCACCTCGCCGCCAAAATTCGGGTTGCGGCTGATGTTGCGCAGCGTGCGCTGCGGAATCTCGGCGCCCACGGCATCGATGGCCACGCCGCAGCCATAGCTGTGCTCCAGGCCCACCACATCGTCCACATTCGGATAGCGCGGCAGCAGCTCGGCCTTGATGCGGCCCACCGCGAAATCCAGCACCCCGGCCACGCACTGCACCGTCGTGGTGATGGCCAGGATATTGCGCGTGCCCACCGTGCCATCGGCATTGCGGTAGCCCTCGAAGGTGTAGCCCGTCAGCGGCGGCAGCTCGGGCGGCTGCACCGTGGCGATCGGCAACCCCTCAAGAGACAGCGCCCCCGGCATGCGCAGCAGCCGCTCATGCACCCAGCTGCCCGCGGCAATGGCCTGCAGCGCATAGCCGATCACCACGTTGTAGCGGCGCACCTCTCCGCCCTCGGCAATGTCCACCAGCGCCACCTTGTGCGCCTGCGGCACCTTGTCGACCAGCACCAGCCCCCCGGGCATCACCGTGCCCGCAGGCAACCCCCCGTCATTGGCCACGATGGCCACGTTGTCGGCCGGATGCATGCGGATGGAAAGAGGAAGTGGGGTACTCATGGCAATGTCTCAATTTTCTAAAGGGCTGGCACTACAGCAGTAAAGCAGCTGGCACAGCCTGCGCAACTGGCGCGGCCCAAGGCGAGGGACACCGAGCAAGGGCCGCCCCGCAGCGAGGGTGTCGTCCCCCTCCGCGAAGCGAGAAGGGGGAAGGCGCGAAGCGCCTCAGGGGGTCACTCTGCCTTTATTCCAGCAGCCTTGATCACCTTGCCCCACTTGACCACCTCGGCCTTCTGGTACTCGCCCAGCTCGGCCGGCGTCATCTGCGAGGGCAGCATGCCGAAGTTCTTCAGGCGCGCCTGCACCTCGGGCGTGGCGACGATCTTCATGATCTCCGCATGCAGCCGGTCCACGATGGGCCCCGGCGTGCCCGCGGGCGCGAACACGGCCTGCCAGGATCCCATGTCGAAGCCCTTCTCGCCGGCCTCGGCGATGGTGGGCACATCGGGCAGCGATTCAAGGCGCCGCGAGCTGGTCACGGCGATGGGACGCAGCTTGCCGGCCTGCACATGGGGGCCGACGACCAGGGCGGTGTCGAACATCATGTCCACCTGGCCGCCGATCACGTCCTGCACGGCCGGGCCGCTGCCCTTGTAGGGCACGTGGGTGAACTTCACGCCCGTCTGGTAGCCCAGCAGCTCCAGCGCCATGTGGTTGGAGGTGCCGCTGCCCGGCGAGGCCGAGGTCAGTCCGCCCGCCGCTGCCTTGGCCTTGCTGGCGGCCAGCACGTCGGCCAGCGTCTTGTAGGGGCTGGAGGCCGGCACCACCAGCACCAGCGGGCCCGAGCCCAGCATGGCCACCGGCGTGAAGGACTTGACCGGGTCGTAGTCCAGCTTGGCGTACAGGCTCACATTGATGGCGTGCGAGCTGATGGTGCCGCCCAGGATGGTGTAGCCATCGGCCGGTGCGCGCGCCGCAATGGCCGAGCCCACGCTGCCGCCCGCGCCGCCCTTGTTCTCGATCACCACGGGCGTGCCCAGGGCCTTGCTCAGCGGCTGGGCGATCACGCGCGCCAGCGTATCGGTATTGCCGCCAGGCGGGAACGGCACCAGGTAGGTGATGGGCTTGCCGGTGGGCCAGTTGCCCTGCGCGGCGGCGGGCATGGCGGCCAGGGCCGTGCCCAGCAGCAGGGCGCTGGCGAGGGAATGTTGGATGAGTGTGCGACGTTGCATGGTGCTTGTCTCCGGGAAGGGCTTGTCGTTGGAATGGTGTGAAAGCAGGTTCAGAAGCGCGGCTGGTGGCCGGTGAACGCGGGGTCGTACTTGCGCATCTGCCCCAGGTCGTCGCGGTTGCGGATGCCGCAGCGCAGGTAGTTGTCGTGCAGGCGGGCCAGGGCCTCGCGGTCCAGCCGCACACCCAGGCCGGGCGCCGTGGGCACGCGCAGGCTGCCCTGCTCGAACTGCAGCCGGCCGCCCTCGACGACTTCCTCGTCCTGCCAGGGGTAATGCGTGTCGCAGGCATAGGTCAGCAGGGGCACGCTGGCGCACAGGTGCGTCATGGCCACCAGGCTGATGCCCAGGTGCGAGTTGCTGTGCATGGACAGGCCCAGGTCGAAGGTGCGGCACAGCGTGGACAGGCGCTGCGTGGCGCGCAGCCCGCCCCAGTAGTGGTGGTCGCTGAGCACGATCTTCACGGGGCAGCCCATCTCGGCATTGCGGCGGAACTCGGCAAAGTCCGTGACCACCATGTTGGTGGCCAGCGGCACATCGCCCTCGCGTGCCATTTCTCGCGCCACGGCCGCCATGCCGTCCAGGCCGGGCGCCGGGTCCTCGCAATACTCGAGCACGCCCTGCAGCTGCTGCACGATCTTCAGGCTGGTCTCCACCGTCCAGTTGCCATTGGGATCGATGCGCAGCGGCATGCCCGGAAAGGCATCGGCCAGCGCCAGGATGCCGGCCGCCTCCTGCTCGGGCGGCAGCGCGCCGGCCTTGAGCTTGATGCTCTGGAAGCCGTACTGCGCAATCATGCGCCGCGCCTGCTCCACCAGCTGCTGCGGCGCCAGGGCCTCGCCCCAGGCGTCGGGCGAAGAATCTGGTCCATAGGGCCCGTCGATGTGCTCGGCGTACTTGTAGAACAGGTAGGCAGAGAACGGCACGCTGTCGCGCGCGGCGCCGCCCAGCAGGTCCACGATGGGGGCGCCCGCCATCTGGCCCTGCAGGTCCAGCATGGCGACCTCGAAGGCGCTGACCACCTTGGCCACCGTCTTGGACACATGCGTGCCCGGCGCCAGCGACACCTGCTGGCCCAGGAACTCCGACGCCGTCAGCGCAGGCGGCGCCACCAGGGCCGCGACGCGGACCTCCATCTCGTTGAGCGCCCAGGGCGACAGCCCCACCAGCGCGGGCGCGGCCTTGGCCAGCGCATCGAGCATGGGCTGGTCGCCATAGCTTTCGTTGATGCCGACCAGGCCCGAGGCCGTCTCGATCTCGATGATGGAACGCAGCGCCCAGGGTTCGTGGATGCCGGCCGCATTGAGCAGCGGCGGATCGCGGAAGGCAATGGGCGTGATGCGTATGTGGCGGATCGCGTGGATCGCGTGGGTGGTGCTCATCTGGAATGCGGGTTCAGGAGGATCAAAAAAACTCGATGGCGCGGACGTCTTGTGATACGTTGTCGTACAACTTGAAGCGATTATGATCAGCACCATGGAAAGTTCGGCAAAGGGATTTCCCGCATCACCCCCAACGATCGAGCTTCCCCTGCGAGGAAAGTCCGGTCGCAGCGGCCGCAATCTGGCCGCCCTGCTGTTCGACGAGTTCGCGAGCAAGATCCGCAACGGCCTGCTGGCCGAAGGCGAGAAGCTGCCCACGGAGTCGTCGCTGGTGCAGACCTACGAAGTCAGCCGCACCGTGGTGCGCGAGGCGCTGTCGCGCCTGCAGGCCTCGGGCCTGGTGGAGACGCGCCACGGCATAGGCACCTTCGTGCGCGCCGCCCAGCCCGCATCCACGCTGATGCTCAATGCCGACGAGCTGACGGCCGCCGTGGACGTGATGGCCGTGCTGGAGCTGCGCATCAGCCTGGAGACCGAAAGCGCCGGCCTGGCCGCGCTGCGCCGCAGCCCCGAGCAACTGCAGGGCATACGCATGGCGCTGCAGGCCTTCGAGATCGCCTTTGCGCGCGGCGAGGACACGGTGGCCCATGACCTGGCCTTCCACACCCAGATCGCCGAGGCCACGGGCAACCGCTACTTCGGCGACATCCTGCGCCACTTCGGCGCCCAGCTGATTCCGCGTACGCGCATCGCCTCCATCCACCAGCCCCAGCGCGACCCCGACTACCTGCGCCGCGTCAACCGCGAGCATGAGGAAATCCTCGCCGCCATCGAGCGCCAGGATGCCGACTCGGCCCGCGCGGCCATGCGCATCCACCTGACCAACAGCCGCGAGCGCCTGCGCCTGGCGCAAAAGACCAGCGCCTCCTGAATACTCCCATGGGCCTTTCGGGGCCAATGGCCTTGCCACGGGAATTCAGACAACCAAGGGAAAACCCTTTATCACTGCTTGCAGATCTCGGTTGAAAATCGGCTTCAGTTGTACGACAACTGACAACATAAAACCCGGAGACAAGAGCATGACCCTGAGCCGAAAGCAGTTCCTGCGCGCCGCTGGCGCCACCGCCCTCGTGGCCACCGGCGCCGGTGCGCTGGCCCAGAACAACTGGCCCACGCGCCCGCTGCGCCTGGTGGTGCCCTACCCGCCGGGTGGCAGCTCGGACATCATTGCGCGCGCCATCGGCCCGCTGCTGTCGGCAGAACTCAAGCAGCCCGTGGTCATCGAGAACAAGCCCGGCGCCAACGGCAACCTGGGCGCCGACATGGTGGCCAAGGCCCAGCCCGACGGCCACACGCTGATGCTGTGCGACCTGGGTGCGCTGGCCATCTCGCCCTCGCTCTACACCAAGCTGTCCTTCGACCTGTCCCGGGACCTGCGCGGCACGGCCATGCTGGCCTACTCGCCCCACCTGCTGGTGGTCCATCCCTCGGTGCCGGCCAACAACCTGCAGGAGCTGGTGGCCCTGTCCAAGAAGGAAGACCTGAGCTTTGCCGTCACCGCCACGGGCAGCGCCCCGCACCTGGCCGGCGTGGAACTGGCGCGCGCCACGGGCGCCCGCTGGGAATACGTGCCCTACAAGGGCGGCGTGCAGTCCATCCAGGACACGGTGGCAGGCCAGACCCAGGTGCTGATGAACGGCATGCTGGCCACCTACCCCCATGTGCAAAGCGGCAAGCTCAAGCTGCTGGGCCTGTCCAAGGGCACGCGCATGCCGCTGGCCGCCAACGTGCCCACCATCGCCGAGCAGGGCGTGCCCGGCTTCGAGACCGGCACCTGGCAAGGCGTGGTCGTTCCGGCCAAGACGCCCGAGGCCGTGGTCCAGCGCCTGCATGAGGCCCTGATCACCGCCATCCGCTCGCCCGAGGTGCGCGCCCGCCTCACGGGCCAGGGCGCCGAGGTCGTGACCATGAACCCCGCCGAGACCGCGCGCTTCCTGACCACCGAGCGCCAGCGCTGGCAAAAAGTGGTTCAAACAGCCGGTTTGAAGCTCGACTGATTCCACCCTTTTTTCTTTCTTCCCCACCCTTGTTCCCGAGAGCACCATGACCCCCCAAGACCTCAAAGACGTGATGAGTTCCGGCCTGCTGTCCTTCCCCGTGACGGACTTCGACAGCAACGGCAACTTCAATGCCAAGGGCTATGCGGCCCGCCTCGAATGGCTGGCCCCCTACGGCGCCAGCGCGCTGTTCGCGGCAGGCGGCACGGGCGAGTACTTCTCGCTGTACGGCGAGGAATACGGCCAGATCATCAAGACCGCCGTGGACACCTGCCGCGGCAAGGTGCCCATCATCGCGGGCGCCGGCGGTCCCACGCGCACGGCCATTGCCCATGCCCAGGAGGCGGAGCGCCTGGGTGCCCACGGCGTCCTGCTGCTGCCCCACTACCTGACCGAAGCCGGCCAGGAAGGCCTGATCGCCCATGTGGAGCAGGTCTGCAAGAGCGTGAAGTTCGGCGTCATCGTCTACAACCGCGACCGCACCCGCTTCACGCCCGAATCGCTGGCCATCCTGGCCGAGCGCTGCCCCAACCTGGTGGGCTTCAAGGACGGCATGGGCAACATCGAGACCATGTCCGCCATCTTCATGAAGATGGGCGACCGCTTCGCCTACCTGGGCGGCCTGCCCACGGCCGAGGTCTATGCGGCCGCCTACAAGGCCCTGGGCACGCCGGTGTACTCCTCGGCCGTCTTCAACTTCATCCCCAGGACGGCGATGGCGTTCTACGAAGCCGTGCGCACCGACGACATGGCCACGCAGCACAAGCTGCTCAAGGAATTCTTCATGCCCTACCTGAAGATCCGCAACCGCGTCGAAGGCTACGGCGTGAGCATCATCAAGGCCGGCGCCAAGCTGGTCGGCCACGACGCAGGCCCCGTGCGCGCCCCGCTGACGGACCTCAAGCCCTCCGAGCTGGAAGAGCTCAAGGCCCTGATCGACAAGCTCGGCCCGCAATAAGCCACAAGACCGGACGCAGGGGCCAGTCCGGCCCTTGCGCCCCCCAGGAGACAAGAACATGAAGAAGATTCTGATCACGCTGGGTGCCGCACTGGCCCTCACGGCGCAGGCGGCCGGCAGCTTTCCGGACAAGGCCGTCAACATCATCGTGCCCTTCCCGGCCGGAGGCTCCACCGACACCGTGGCGCGCGCCATGGCCCTGAGCATGGGCGAGCAGCTGGGCAAGCCCTTCGTGGTGGAAAACCGCCCGGGCGCCACGGGCACCATCGGCGCAGGCGCCGTCAAGCGCGCACCGGCCGATGGCTACACGCTGCTGGTGGCCTCGCTGGGCCCTTTCGTGGTCACGCCGCACCTGGTCAAGAACGTGCCCTATGACGCAGGCAAGGACTTCGACTACATCACCATCCCCGTGCAGGCGCCCAACGTGCTTGTGGCCAGCCCCGCGCAGAAGGCCCGCACCGTGGCCGAGGTCATCGCCGCGCTCAAGGCCAACCCCGGCAAGATCAGTTTCGCGAGTTCGGGCAACGGCTCCTCGGACCATCTGTCGGCCGAGCTGTTCTGGCAGCAAAGCGGCACCGAAGGCATGCACGTTCCCTACAAGGGCGGCGCCCCGGCCATCACCGACCTGATCGGCGGCCAGGTGGACTTCTCGTTCCAGAACGTCAACGCCGTGCTGCCCCATCTGCGCAGCGGCAAGCTGCATGCGATCGCCGTGACCGGCAGCCAGCGCTCGCCCGTGCTGCCCGATGTGCCCACGCTGGCCGAGGCCGGTGTCAAGGGCGCCGAGGTGTACTCCTGGCAAGGCCTGGCCGCGCCCAAGGGCCTGCCCGCCGATGTGAAGGCCAAGCTGGCCAAGGCCGCCATCGCCTCCGTGCAGCAGCCCGACATCCGCAAGCGCTTCGTGGAGCAGGGCCTGGAGATCGTGGGCAACACGCCCGAGGAATTCACGCGCTACCAGGCCCAGGAGTCGGAGCGCTGGAAGCAGCTGATCCAGACCCGAAAAATCACCGCTGATTGAAATGAGGCACCCCCTGAGTCGCTTCGCGCCTTCCCCCGTGGCACGGCGCCTCTCTACTTGCTTCGCAAGGGAGGGGGACGACGCCCTCGGCTGGGCGCCCCCGCCGCGAGGCGGCTCTTGCTCGGCGTCCCTGATGTTGGAGTGCGCCAGTTTTGAACAGATTTTTCTACATTGAGCACAGGGAATAGCTGAGATAAATCCGGGTTGGCCTCTGGTCATCTCCGCAGGCCTGCCACCACGCAGGCCCTTTTCACCGGGGCTTCCAGCCCCTGCAAGTTCCAAGGATTCCAAGGCATGGCGACCTCCCGTCCACGCGTTCTCCAGTTCGGCAAGATGCCACTTCCCCAGCTCGATGCCGAGCTGGCTCAGGCCTATGAGGTAACGCTGCTGTCCGAGCAGCCTAATCGCGAGCGCTTTCTCGCCGAGCACGGCGCGCAGTTCGAATACCTGGTCACCTCGGCAGCCATGGGCGTGCCCGCGAGCGTGGTGCAGGCCCTGCCCAGGCTGCGCTTCGTGAGCAGCTTCGGCGTGGGCTTCGACGCGCTGGACCGCGAGTCCCTGCTGCGCCAGGGCGCCCGCGTGGGCTACACGCCCGGCGTGCTGGACGACTGCGTGGCCGACATGGCCTTCGCCCTGCTGCTGGATGCGGCGCGTGGCCTGAGCGAGTCCGACCGCTTCGTGCGCCGGGGCGACTGGAGCCAAGGCCGCTTCGGCATCCGCACGCGCGCCAGCGGCAAGCGCCTGGGCATCTTCGGCATGGGCCGCATCGGCTCCACCGTGGCGCGCCGCGCGGCCGGCTTCGACATGGAGGTGGCCTATCACAACCGCCGCCCGGTCGAGGGATCGCCCCACCTCTACCAGCCCTCGCTGCTCGAACTCGCACGCTGGAGCGACTTCCTCGTCATCACCGCCGCAGGCGGCGACGGCACGCAACACCTGGTCAACGCCGAGGTGCTGGACGCGCTGGGCCCGCAGGGCTTTCTGATCAACGTGGCACGCGGCAGCGTGGTCGACGAGGCCGCCCTGGTCCAGGCCCTGCAGCAGGGCCGCATCGCGGGCGCGGGCCTGGATGTGTTCGAGGACGAGCCACGCCCCCATGCCGAGCTGCTGTCGCAGGACAACGTGGTGCTTGCGCCCCACATCGCCAGCGGCACGCATGAAACCCGCCGCGCCATGGCCGACCTCGTGCTGCGCAACCTGGCGCAGTTCATCGCCACGGGCCGGCCCGAGGCCGAGGTGCCGTGGTCCGCCGCGCAGCAGGCGGCCACCGCCGCCGCATAGCCGTTTTTTCCCAGAGACCGATCCAAACGATCCAAGAGCACGCCATGTCCTCCACCCCGACCATCACCGAGATCGAAGTCATTCCCGTCGCCGGCCGCGACGGCATGCTCATGAACCTCAGCGGCGCGCATGCGCCCTACTTCACGCGCAACATCGTGCTCGTGCACGACAGCGCGGGCCACACCGGTGTGGGCGAGGTGCCTGGCGGCGAAGGCATACGCCAGGCGCTGGAGGACAGCAAGGCGCTGCTCATCGGCCAGTCCGTGGGCAACCACCTGAAGCTGCTGCAGAACCTGCAGCAGGCCCTGGCCGGGCGCGACACGGGCGGGCGCGGCCTGCAGACCTTCGATCTGCGCATCGCCGTGCATGCCGTCACCGCCGTGGAATCGGCCCTGCTGGACCTGCTGGGCCAGCACCTGGGCGTGCCCGTGGCTGCCCTGCTGGGCGAAGGCCAGCAGCGCGACCGCGTGGAGATGCTGGGCTACCTGTTCTTCACCGGCCCCACCGACAAGACCGACCTGCCCTACGTCCAGCCCGGCGAAGACCAAAGCGGCAGCGACGACTGGACGCAGGTGCGCCACATGACCGCCATGGACCCGGCCGCCATCGTGCGCCAGGCCGAGGCGGCGCATGCGCGCTACGGCTTCAACGACTTCAAGCTCAAGGGCGGCGTGCTGGCCGGCGAGCAGGAGGTGGAGGCCGTCACCGCGCTGGCCAGGCGCTTTCCGCAGGCGCGCGTCACGCTGGACCCCAACGGCGGCTGGCTGCTCAAGGACGCCATCCGCCTCATGCGCGACATGCACGGCGTGCTCGCCTATGCCGAAGACCCCTGCGGCGCCGAGAACGGCTTCTCGGGCCGCGAAGTCATGGCCGAATTCCGCCGCGCCACGGGCCTGCCCACGGCCACCAACATGATCGCCACCGACTGGCGCCAGATGGTGCACGCGCTGTCGCTGCAGTCCGTGGACATCCCGCTGGCCGACCCGCATTTCTGGACCATGGCCGGCTCCGTGCGCGTGGGCCAGACCTGCCGCGACTGGGGCCTGACCTGGGGATCGCACTCCAACAACCACTTCGACATCTCGCTGGCCATGTTCACCCACGTGGCCGCCGCCGTGCCCGGCAAGGTCACGGCCATCGACACGCACTGGATCTGGCAGGACGGCCAGTACCTCACCCAGAACCCGCTGCAGATCAAGGGCGGCTTCGTCGAGGTGCCCAAGACCCCGGGCCTGGGCGTCACCGTGGACCGCGCCGCGCTGCAGCGCGCCAACGCCCTGTACCTGGAGCACGGCCTGGGAGCGCGCAATGACGCCATGGCCATGCAATACCTGATCCCGGGCTGGACCTTCGACAACAAGCGCCCCTGCATGGTCCGCTGACCCCTTCCTTCCGTTACCCCTTTCCCGGAGCACCTCATGTCCCGCTACGACAACCTCATCAACGGCCAATGGAAGGCCGCCGACAGCTACAGCGCCAACACCAACCCCAGCGACCTGTCCGATGTGATCGGCGAGTACGCCCAGGGCAATGCCGCCGATGTGGAAGCCGCCATCGCCGCGGCGGCCGCGGCCTTTCCCGCCTGGAGCACCTCGGGCATCCAGGCCCGCCACGACGCCCTGGACAGGATCGGCAACGAAATCCTGGCCCGCAAGGAAGAGCTGGGCGACCTGCTGGCGCGCGAGGAAGGCAAGACCCGCCCCGAAGCCATTGGCGAAGTCGGCCGCGCAGGCCAGATCTTCAAGTTCTTCGCGGGTGAATGCCTGCGCCTGGCCGGCGAGACCCTGCCCTCCGTGCGCCCCGGCATCGGCGTGGAAATCACGCGCGAGCCCGTCGGCGTGGTGGGCCTGATCACGCCGTGGAACTTCCCCATCGCCATTCCCGCCTGGAAGATCGCCCCGGCCCTGGCCTTCGGCAACTGCGTGGTCCTGAAGCCCGCCGACCTCGTGCCCGGCAGTGCCTGGGCGCTGGCCGACATCATTCACCGCTCGGGCATTCCGGCTGGTGTCTTCAACCTCGTCATGGGCCCGGGCCGCGTCATCGGTGATGCCCTGGTGCGCCACAGCGACGTGGCCGCCATCAGCTTCACCGGCTCCGTCGGCGTGGGCCGCGGCATTGCCCGCGCCTGCGTGGAAAGCGGCAAGAAAGTGCAGCTGGAGATGGGCGGCAAGAACCCGCAGATCGTGCTGGACGACGCCGACCTCACCCAGGCCGTGGAGCTGTCCGCGCAAAGCGGTTTCTACTCCACCGGCCAGCGCTGCACGGCATCGAGCCGCCTCATCGTCACCGACAGGATCTACCCCGCCTTCATCGAGGCCCTGCAGGCCCGCATGGCCAGGATCAAGGTGGGCGACGCCCGCGCCGCAGGCACCGACATGGGCCCCGTGGTCAGCCAGGCCCAGCTGGAGCAGGACCTGAGCTACGTGGAAATCGCCAAGGCCGAAGGCGCCGTGCTGGCTGCGGGCGGCGCAGCCGCCGCCTGCCACACCGGCAGCGGCAACAAGGGCTACTACATGGCGCCCACCCTGTTCGTGGACACCCAGGCCGCCATGCGCATCAACCGCGAGGAAGTCTTCGGCCCCGTGGCCAGCGTCATCCGCGTCAAGGACTACGAAGAAGCCCTGGCCGTGGCCAACGACACGCCCTTCGGCCTGGCCGCAGGCATTGCCACCACCAGCCTCAAGCACGCCACCCACTTCAAGCGCCACAGCCAGGCCGGCATGGTCATGGTCAACCTGCCCACGGCCGGCGTGGACTACCACGTGCCGTTTGGCGGCCGCAAGGGCAGCAGCTACGGCCCGCGCGAGCAGGGCCGCTATGCGCAGGAGTTCTATACGACGGTGAAGACGGCGTATACGCTGGCCTGAAAAAGAGAGCAGGCCGAACCAAGCGAAGGCCCGCGACAATTGCCCGGATGAACGCACCCGCCGCGAAGCGGAGGGACTCGGGCATTCGGGCCGCCTTCTTCCGGACTCGAAAAACAGGCACCCGGCAGGATCAAAAACAAACCATCAAAAAAACAGCAGCTTCACCCAAGGCGCCAGCAAGACATTCAGAGCCCCCGCGATCATCATCACCAACGAGGCAACAACCGTCTGCACCTGCCCGAACTGCCGCGCCTTCGCCACGCCGCTTCCATGCGCCGCACCGCCCAGGATGGCCCCTGCGGCCAGCTTGCTGCGCACGCGCGGCAGCAGCCGCAGGATGGTCTCGCCCATGAGCATGCCGCTGACCCCGGTCAGCAGGACGAACAGGGCCGCCAGGTCGGTGGGGCCGCCCAGCACGCGTTCGGCCTCGATGGCGAAAGGCGTGGTCACCGAGCGCACGGCCAGGCCCTTTTGCAGGTCCACGGGCAATCCGAAGGCCTGTGCGAACCAGATGGTGGTGGCAATGGACACGCCACTGGCCACGAGCACGCCGGTGGCGATCGACATCCAGTGCTTGCGCAGCAAGTGGCGGTTTTCGTGCAGGGGCAGCGCAAAGGCCACCGTGGTGGGGCCCAGCAGCCAGACCAGCCAGTGCGTCTGGGCGATGTACTGCGGGTAGCGCACATGGGTCAGCAGCGCCAGCGCGATCAGCACCATGGGCGTGGCGACGATGGGCATGAGCAGCGGATGGGGATGGCGGCGGTACACGCGCTTGTTGGCCGCATAGCAGGCCAGCGTGGCCAGCAGCGACAGCAGGCCTACGGCTTGGTCGGACATGGCGTTCACTCCTGCTCCCTGCGCAGCCCGGCGCGCGTGGAGCGGCGCCGGGCCAGCCACAGCTCCAGCCGGTAGACGCGGTCCACGGCCAGCGCCGTGGCGGCCATCACGCAGGCCGTGCTGGCCACGATGACGCCCAGGATGCGCAGGCCCTGGTGCTGGATCAGGTCGGTGTATTCGGTGACCACCAGCATGGCGGGCACGAAGAACAGCAGCATCTCGGCCAGCAGCCAGTGGGTGCCGCCCTGCAGCCAGCGCGCCTTGACCAGCCCGCTGAACAGGCCCGTGGCCAGCAGCGCGAAGCCGATCAGCCCGGCCGGCATGCCCCAGCCGAAATGCGCGCGAACGGCCTCCATGGACACCCAGATGGCGCTGAGCAGGCCCACCTGCAGCACGCCGCGCAGCAGCGGCCAGCCGCGTTGCAGCAGCGCCTGCGGACGCAGGGCGGGCAGGACGGAAATCTTTGACATGGCGCAATCCTAGGGTTTGCACCAAGATTCGTAAAATGAATAATCTTCATTTTTCCCATGCACAAAAGGAATTCTCATGGACCTGCGCGCACTGCGGTACTTCGTCGAGGTCGTGCGCTGCAATGGCTTCACGCGCGCGGCCGAGGCCTTGCACGTGACCCAGCCCACCATCAGCAAGATGGTGCGGGCGCTGGAGGATGAACTGGGCGGCCCGCTGCTGCTGCGCGAGGGGCGCGGCGTGCAACTGACCGACGCGGGCCAGGTGGTCTATGCGCGCGGCCAGCAGGTGCTGGAGCAGTCGCGCCAGCTGCTGCAGGAGGTGGCCGAGGTCGATGGCATCGCGCGCGGCAGCCTCAGCGTGGGCATCATGCCCACGGCCGGGCACTACATGGCGCCCGTGATCGCGCGGTTCCAGCAACGGCACCCGGGCGTCCATCTGCATGTGCAGGAGCAGGGCGCGCGTGCCCAGCGCCAGCTGCTGCTGGACGGCCGGCTGGACATGGCGCTGGGCCTGCACGGCACGGGGCAGGAGGGCGGCGACCCCTCGGGCGATCCGGCCAGCGAAGGGCTGGAGTACTGCACCATCGCCCACCAGCGCACGCGCGTGGCCTTTGCCGCGCACGAGGTGACCGACCCCGAGGCCCCGGTGCGCTGGAGCGAACTGGCGCAGCGGCCCTTCGTCTTCTACACCTCGGACTTCGCGCTGCACCAGGCCGTGCTGCAGCGCTGCGCGGCAGCCGGCTTCAGCCCCCAGGTGCGGTTGGAGACGCGCTACTGGGACTTCATCGGCGACCTGGTGGCCGAAGGCGTGGGCGTGGCCGTGATGTTCGAGCATGTGATCGCGCGCTTCGACCCGCAGCGCGTGTCCAGCCGCCCGCTGATGGGGCCTGAACTGCGCTGGGACGTGGTGCAGCTGTGGCGCAGCGGCTACCTGTCGCGTGCGGCGCGGGCCTGGCTGGAGTGCGTGCGGGCAGTCTATCCCCAGCCTCCGGCCTGAAGGCCCGACAATCCCCTGGTCCATGCAACCCAGAAAACGCCCCCCCTTGCGCGCGGCTGCCGGCCCTGCCCTGCGCCCCCGCCCGGCCTTCGCCGACAGGCCCGACACCGGCCCCTCGCGCCTGCTGTGCTTCAACAAGCCTTACGGCGTGCTGAGCCAGTTCACGCCCGAGGGGCGCTGGCGCGGGCTCAAGGAGTTCATCGACGTCCCCGGCGTGCATGCGGCAGGCCGTCTCGACGCCGACAGCGAAGGACTGCTGCTGCTGACCAATGACGGGCCGCTGCAGGCGCGCATCGCCGATCCGCGCTTCAAGATGGAAAAGACCTACTGGGTACAGGTCGAGGGACTGCCCGACGAGGCCGCGCTGCAGGCGCTGCGCCAGGGCGTGCAGCTCAATGACGGAATGACGCTGCCCGCGCAGGCGCGCCGGCTGGAGCCACCACCCGTGCTGTGGCAGCGCGACCCGCCCATCCGCGTGCGCCAGAACATTCCCGACTGCTGGATCGAGCTGGTCATCCGCGAAGGCCGCAACCGCCAGGTGCGCCGCATGACGGCGGCCATTGGCCACCCCACGCTGCGGCTGGTGCGCGCAGCCATCGGGCCCTACACGCTGGACGGCCTGGAGCCCGGCCAGTGGAAGGATGTGGTGCCCGCCTAATCTTACTGTGTCAAAAGAATATCGACATCCGGCCGCAGCACGTGCATGGGCCCAATCGAAGGTTTAACAACGCTCGGCGGAATGAGGAGTCCACGCCATATCCGGCATCGGCCAGAACGCGGTGCTTCGGGGTCCCCTGCGCAAGCAAGTGCCGCAGCTGCTGCAGCGCGATCTCTGTCTTGGTTGCGAAACGCATGGCCTCAGGAACGCCTGCCTTGCGCCGGCGTTCATCGTCGTCAATCCACTCCTTGGGCAAATAGAGCTGCCACGCCACCGGCATGGCTGCCCTGACTGCACGACAGCGAGACGCTGACCGCCACTTGGCAGTTGTCTTGCTTGCCCAGGACCCCGCAATATTGACGGGCAACGCCTACCGAATGCGAATGGCGCCCCTTCTTCGGAAATCCGGTGTCGTCGATGATCCACCAGCCGCCTTCGCTGAAGTCCATCCTGGGCACGACCCACTGGCAGACGCGACGAAGCAGTTGCTCGTCGGACCACTCAGCCTTCGCCACGAAGTGATGTAGCGACTGATGTCGCGCACTGGCGTGAACCGGGTCCACACGCGCCGCCATGGGCTCAACGCTCTTGCGAGCCCGCGGCAACATCAGTCCCGTGCAATAGCCACGAAGCCCCTCGTGGCGGTCTGCGTTTCCCCAGCCCCGAAGCCAAATGCTCCAGGTACTCCTCAAAGCGGTTTGCGACCCTCATCGAGCCTCAACCAAAGAATCAAAAAGTCCGCATAATGCCTTGATTTTATTGACACAGTAAGATTAGGTATCTCAGCAAAATCATCAACGTTTGGAGGACAGGCTAACCTGCAATGGGTTTGCTTTCCCGATCGCGCGGTACACGCTTGCCCGCCCTATGCCGAGGCGACGAGCGATTTCAGCTGGACCAATGCCGTCGGCTTTGAGCTTGTGGATCTCCACCACGTCGATTGTCCGCCGACGGCCCACTGGCTGGAAGCTACTCCGTCGGCGTCGGCATCGGCGCAGACGTGTCTTTCTTCTCGAAAGCGGCCGCTGTCTCAGAAGCATCGGCGGGAAGCGTCTGCGCCAGAGCCAGACCGGCGAGGCGCGCGCTGGCTAGGAGTTGGCCAAGACCGTGCCCGCTGCGGGCCTTGGCGGAGAGTCCAGCCATTGTGGTGCCGACAAAGTCCATCACGCGACCGGCGTCTTTCGGGTGACGGGCGGCGACGTAGCAGCGAATCATTTCTTCCGCGGCAGCGTGAAAGACTCGGGCGGCCTCGCGCGCCTCCCGATCATTGCAGCGGGTTCCTTCCAGTACGAGACAGCCGTTGCTGTCGGGATCGGCAGCGTATTGGCGAGCGGCCTCCTCGAGCAACAATGCAAGAGAGTCGGCTACCGGGCGATCAGGATCCAGAAGGTCTGCAAGACGGATCGCGCCGGTGCTGGCGTACCGGTCGAGAACGCGTGCGTAGAGGCCCGCCTTGCTACCGAAGGCGGCGTAGAAACTGGGCGGGTTGATGCCGAGAGCATCGGTCAGGTCCGCGACGCTGACGGCGTCGTAGCCGTGGATGTGGAACAAGCGCTGGGCGATAGCAACCGCTTGGTCGAGATCGAAACGACGGGGGCGGCCGCGTGGACGCGAGTTATTTGTAGCGATAACTAAATAATACCTTGACGTGGGTTCGGAACTTTATGTAGTCTACCATACATATTATTTCAAGGAGAGTCTCATGGCCACATTTCAAGGAAAGTCCGTTCTGGTGCTCGGCGGCAGTCGGGGAATAGGGGCGGCGATCGTGCGGCGCTTCGTGGCCGACGGCGCAACCGTCACCTTCACCTATGCCGCATCTCGTGAGGCTGCGGAGCAGTTGGCTAGCGAAACGGGCAGCACGGCGATCATGACCGACAGCGCCGACCGGAACGCGGTCATCGCGCTGGTGCGCGAGAGCGGGCCGTTGGATGTTCTCGTGGTGAATGCCGGCATCGGTGTTTTCGGCGACCCGTTGGAACAGGACCCGGACGCGATCGACCGGCTGTTCCAGATCAATATCCACGCGCCCTATCATGCCTCAGTCGAGGCGGCGCGGCGGATGCCAAAGGGCGGGCGGATCATCGTGATCGGTTCTGTGAACGGTGAGCGCATTCCCATGGCTGGTCTGGCCTCATACGCGTTGAGCAAGTCCGCCATGCAGGGCCTGGCGCGAGGGCTGGCGCGCGATTTCGGGCCACGCGGGATCACGGTGAATGTCGTTCAACCAGGGCCAATCGATACCGACGCAACACCGGCGGACGGACCGATGCAGGAGTTGTTGTACGGCTTCATGGCCATCAAGCGGTACGGGCGGCCTGAAGAAGTGGCGGGAATGGTCGCCTGGCTGGCGGGACCGGAAGCGGACTTCGTGACAGGGGCGATGCACACGATCGACGGCGCTTTCAGCGCCTGAACCGACGCGACGCCTGCTAGTCATCTGGAACTGAAGTTAGTTACATAATAAACAAACGCTCTGAGCTATGGAAGGTCTGCAAAACCCCATTCAACAGGCCCGCCTGACGCCACAGCCGGTGTAACTTGCCCAACGACTCTGCAAGCCAGCCTTTTCGGACCCGTCAGCAACGTTAGAAGACCTTTTCAGGCCTCACGGCGCCACTTCGGCACCATTCAGACGCACCTATATCCCTGCGCACTCATGATGCGCTTGCGTGCCATCCACAGATTGCTCAGTGCAAACAGCATCGTCAGTCGCGATGTGTTCTTGTGCACGGCGCTTGCCCGGACGCATCGCCACATGCCATTGCGTCTTGCTGCCTTGCGATTCTTCGCGCTTGTCCACTCCCTGGTAACCGGCATCACCCCAGGCATGCTGCTCCTGTCCATGCAGCAAGCTTGCAGCCTGTGTCACGTCGCTGACGTTGGCGGCGGTGCCGATGACCGTATGCACCAAACCCGATTCGGCATCCACACCGATATGCGCCTTCATTCCAAAATGCCATTCGTTGCCCTTCTTGGTCTGATGCATCTCGGGATCACGTTCACCCTCCTTGTTCTTGGTCGAACTGGGCGCCGCAATGATGGTGGCATCCACGATGGTTCCGGTCTTGAGCATCAGGCCTTGCTGGGCCAGCGTGGCGTTGATGGTGGACAGCACCTGGGGCGCCAGTTGGTGCTTGTCCAGCAGATGGCGAAAGCGCAGGATGGTGGTCTCGTCGGGCATGCGCGCAGAGCCGTCCAGACCTGCAAAGCGGCGGTACAAGGGCCGTTCATGCAGTTCGTCTTCCATGGCCGGATCGCTGAGGTTCCACCACAGCTGCAGGCAGTGGATACGAAGCATGGTTTCGATGGGAAATGGTGGGCGCCCGCCCAAAGCCTGGTGCGCGCCACGAGCAAAAGGAGCAATGAGTGCCACCAGTGCAGACCAGGGTACGACCTAGTTCATCTCATCAAGCAAGACTTCCTTGCGGGTCTTCTTGGGCAGCGGGTCCAAGCCTAGGGTGAATTGGTCCATGGCGTCATTGTCCTGGATGGTCGGGCTTGGGGGCTGAGGTTTTGCAGACCTTCCCTAGCTCTTATAAGCTCTCGAGGCATACATATTTACCGTTCCAGCCTACGAGTCGCAATGCCATATGAGTCATTTCCTGGCACAACTCGTCGATCGATAGCTTGCCATTTGGCTGGTACCAGCGGTGCGTCCATTGGATCATGCCGCTAATGGCAAATGCTGTGATTTTTGCGTTGTCGGTATGAAAAACTCCAGCACTAATGCCATTGCAGATGAGCCGGGTCACTAGGGCGTCAAACTCGTGGTATTTATTGCGTATATCTGCAATTTTTTCTGGACTCAGATTCTTCTCCTCCTCGAGAAGAATGGCGGAAAAGGTGCTTAGCTCAATTTTATCGCGAGTGTATGCCCGGATGAAATATTCAAAGCGTCTAACAGGATCTTGATCCTCCAATTGTTCGCATTGGCTGACGGTTGCATACAGATCTGAAAACACCTTGTCGAACAGGCGCTCAAGCAGATCATGTTTGGACTTGAAGCGCTTGTAAATAAAGGGCTTGGTCACGCCCAGCGAAGCCGCAATGTCGTCCAGCGTCGCGCTTTTGAAGCCACGCTTGTAGAACAACTCCGCCGCAGCGTTGAGGATCAAATTGTCTTTGTATTCCAGGAGTTGGTGTTTTGCGTCGCTGACGCCGGGTTCGGTCCGCTGAGACTGCACTGCTGATTTCTCCTTGAGGGCTCCATCCTGCTGCCATGGCGCCTCCACCCAAAGCGGAGGCGACTGCAGGATTTTGCATGACAGGAAGTATCCGTGATTTCCCTGATGGTATCAATTGATACTGATTGGTATCTTTCGGTTCTAGACGGTCTTGAAGCAATGCACGCAGTTTGGCGATGCAGTGACTTAGCCGTACATACCGCAGGAGAAAAGATGCTGGACTCAACACAAAGCAAGGACCATGACGACGAGCAACTGAGCTACCAGGTGGTGGACTTTGGCAAACCGTTGCAACTGGCGCGCCGCGCCATCGCGCCGCCGCAGGGCAGTGAAGTACTGGTGCGCATCAGTGCCTGTGGCGTATGCCATAGCGATCTGCACATGGCCGAGGGGTTCTTCGATTTGGGTGAGGGCCGGCGCTTTGGCTTGGAGAAAGTCCTCAAGCCGCCTCGCACACTGGGCCACGAGATGGTCGGCACCGTGGCTGCCAAGGGGTCGGAGGCAGATTGCGCACTGGGGAGCTCCGTGATTGTCTTTCCCTGGATCGGCTGTGGCCAGTGCGCGTTGTGTGCTCGGGGTGATGAGCATCTGTGTGCCCGTCCCGAAAGCCTGGGGACCACTCGAGACGGCGGCTTCAGCACCCATGTGCGCGTACCCCACCCCAAGTATCTGCTTGACCATAGCGGCATTGGTGCGCAATTTGCTGCCACGCTGGCGTGCTCAGGCTTGACCGCATATTCAGCCCTGAAGAAAGTGCCCAATGCAACTGAAAAAGCACCGCTGGTGATCATCGGTGCGGGTGGCGTGGGGCTCGCGGCTGTAGCGCTGGCAAAAGCGTTGCATGGTCTGGGGCCGATTGTGGTGGACATCGACCCGGCCAAGCGGCAGGCAGCGCTGGACGCCGGTGCCAGCCAAGTGGTCGATCCGACGCAGACAGATGCTGCCAAAACCTTGGCGCGCTCCACCCCCGAGGGTATTGCTGCGGTGATCGACTTTGTCGGTGCCACATCCACCTTCGAATTTGCCAATGCCGTGGTGGGCAAGGGGGGCACGATCGTGATCGTGGGCCTGTTTGGCGGCAGTGCCAGCTTGCAACTGCCCTGTCTGCCGATGCGCTCCATCTCCATCGGCGGTTCCTATGTTGGCTCCCTGGGAGAGATGCGGGAGCTGGTGGAACTGGCCAAGAAAGGCGTACTTCCCCCTTTGCCGCTCAGTAGCCACCAACTGAGCGATGTCCAGTCCGTGCTCGACGCTCTGCGCTCCGGCAAGGTAACGGGCCGTGCGATTTTGCAGTATTGATTGCCTCAAGGAGCTTGATATGAATTATCAAATCCAATTGCTCATTGACGGGCAATGGCGTGATGCCGGTGATGCCCAATGGCTGGACATCGTCAATCCTGCTGATGAAGGCGTGATTGGCAAGGTGGCCAAAGCCAGCATGGCAGATCTGGATGATGCACTGGCTTCTTCGCGAAGCGGTTTTACCGCCTGGCGTAAAAGTTCGGCCATGGAGCGGTCTGCCTTCTTGCGCAAAGCAGCTGCGCTGGTCCGCAAACATGCCGAAGAGATGGCCGTAATGCTGGTGCACGAGCAGGGGAAGCGCCTGGTTGAGGCCAGGGTTGAGGTGTCTGGCGCCAGTGAGGTGCTGGAATGGTTTGCAGAAGAAGCTCGGCGTGTCTATGGCAGCGTGATCGCCCCGCGTTCGCCCGAACTGCGCCAGTATGTATTGCACGAGCCGGTCGGTCCGGTGGCGGCTTTCACGCCCTGGAACTTTCCGATCAACCAGGCGGTGCGCAAGATAGCGGCGGCCTTGGCGGCTGGTTGCTCCATCATTGTCAAGGGCTCCGAAGAGACGCCGGTGGCGCTGGCCCGCTTCGTGGCGCTGCTGACCGAAGCCGGGCTGCCGGCGGGAGTGATCAACTTGGTCTTTGGGGTGCCAGCTGAGATATCGCAGCACTTGATTGCTTCACCGGTGATCCGCAAGATTTCTTTCACCGGCTCCACGGCGGTGGGCAAGCTGCTCAGCGCCCAGGCCGGTGCAGAAATGAAGCGCGTATCGATGGAGCTGGGAGGCCATGCGCCAGCCATCATCTGCGATGACGCAGATCTGCCGCGCGCCGTCAAGTTGCTGGCGGTACAGAAATTCTGGAACGCAGGTCAGGCCTGCATTTCGCCCTCGCGTTTTCTGGTCCAGTCGGCGATCTATGACGAATCTGTGGCCGCTTTCCAGCGTCTGGCAGAGAGCTATGCCACTGGCAATGGACTGGAGAAATCCACCCGCATGGGGCCACTGGCCAACCCGCGTCGCGTGGCGGCGATGCAGGCGCTGGTCGATGATGCGCTGGCCAAGGGCGCGCGCTTGGTGACCGGTGGCGTTACGCCCCATGGTAAGGGCTATTTCTATCCGGCGACCGTATTGGCTGATGTGCCCCGGGATGCCCGCGTCTTCAACGAAGAGCCCTTTGGGCCTATTGCGGCCTTTGCACGCTTTGATACCGACGAGCAGGTGCTGGAGGAGGCCAATCGCCTGCCTTGGGGCTTGGCGGCCTATGTGTTCACCAGCTCGGCGCTGCGCGCAGAAACCTTCAAGAGCCAGGTCGAGAGTGGTCTGGTGGGCATCAACTCGATTGCGATGGGCTTTCCGGAGCAGCCCTTTGGTGGCGTCAAGGACTCGGGCTATGCCAGCGAGGGCGGGGCGGACGCGCTCGAGTTCTATTTGAGCACCAAGTTCGTCAGTCAGGCTTGCTGAGCGGGCTTGCCACAACCGGATCATGAAAGCCCCCGGGCTTTCGGCTATCTACACAAGTGAAGGATGAAGCATGCACAAGGTATTGATTGCCAACCGAGGCGAAATCGCGGTGCGCATCGCACGCACGGCGGCCGATCTGGGCATCAAGACCGTGGCAGTCTATTCCAGCGACGATGCGGCATCGATGCACCGGCAGGCGTCTGACAGCGCACGCGCGCTGGGTGTGGAAGGTGCCAAGGTCTATCTGGACATAGAGCATCTGCTGGAGATTGCGCGCCAGGAGGATTGTGATGCCATCCATCCCGGCTACGGCTTTTTAAGCGAGAACGCCACATTCGCCACAGCTTGCCACGAGGCGGGTATCTGTTTTATCGGCCCCTCCGTCCAGGCGCTGGAGACCTTTGGCGACAAGAGCCGGGCCAGGGCCTTGGCATTGCGTGAGCAAGTGCCGGTGGCCCAGGGTACGCAAGGCGCCACAACGCTCGAGCAGGCAACCGAATTCATGCAGCAGTTGGGCGGCCCCATCATGCTCAAGGCCGTGGCCGGCGGTGGTGGGCGTGGCATGCGTGCGGTGATGCGGCCAGATGAGCTGGCCAGCGCCTACCGGCGCTGCAGCTCTGAAGCCCTGACGGCCTTTGGCAAAGGCGACGTCTATGTGGAGCAGTTGATTACCGGCGCTCGCCATATCGAGGTGCAAATCGTTGGCGATGGCAGCGGCGCGGTACAGCACCTTTTCGAGCGCGACTGCACGCTGCAGCGCAGGCACCAGAAGTTGCTGGAAATAGCGCCCAGCCCCTTCATCGGCGCCGAACTGCGCGAGCGCCTGACCTCTGATGCCTGCCGCCTGGCGGCCTCGCTGAACTACCGCGGGCTCGGAACGGTGGAGTTCCTTGTGGATGGAGACAGTGGTCGCTACATCTTCATCGAATGCAATCCCAGGCTGCAGGTCGAGCATACGGTCACCGAGGCCATCACCGGCCTTGATCTGGTGGCCTTGCAATTTGCCCTAGCCCAGGGGGTGAGCCTGGGTGAACTCGGGCTGACACAGGCGCCGCGCCTGCCGCAGATGTTCGCCATACAGGCTCGCGTCAACATGGAATCCATGCAGGCGGATGCACAGGCATTTCCTACCGGCGGCACCTTGTCGGCCTTCGAGCCGCCATCGGGGCCCGGCGTGCGGGTAGACACTTTTGGCTATACCGGCTACGAGACCACCGGTAATTTCGATTCGCTACTGGCCAAGGTGATCGTGAGCGGGCCGACACGGCTGGAAGTGCTTTGTGCGAAGGCTGACCGCGCGCTGACCGAGTTTCGCATCGCGGGGGTGGAGACGAATATGGATTACCTTCGCGCGCTGTTGCAGGACCCGCAACTGTTGCGCGGGCAGGTCGATACCACCTATGTGGAGCGCTGTTCGGCCCAATTGCACGCTGCCGCCGCCAAGCTGGCTGATGAGCGCAGCCGACGCCTTGGCAGTCCGGCTGTTGCCACGGCGCAGGCTATCAGCAGTGAGCCGGAGGTGCCTGCCGGCGCATATGCCGTGCGGGCGCCGATGCGCGGCAAACTGATCTTTGTCGAGACCGATGCAGACCGGCTGCAAGCCTGCGGAGCATCCGTTGCCGTGCTGGAGGCGATGAAGCTGGAGCACAGCGTTGGCACTGCGCAAGGCGGTCGTTTTGTCGCAAGGGCCGGGCTGCTGGGCGAGGTGGTGGCCGCGGGCGCACTGCTGGGGTGGGTCCTGCCCGATGCCGCCGCCGATGCGTTGACGCAGGCTCTGGAGCAGAGCGATCCTGACCACATCCGAGCCGACCTGGCCCAGGTGCAGCACCGCAAGCAGGGTTTGCTGGATGCGGCGCGTCCCGAAGCGGTGGCCAAGCGCCGACGCCATGGCAAGAACACGGCGCGCGAGAATCTGGAGCACTTGCTCGATGCCGGCAGCTTTGTCGAATATGGCGGCTTGACGCTGGCCATGCAGCGCAGCCGGCGCAGCGAAGAAGAATTGCTTCGCCTGAGTCCGGCCGATGGCACGTTGACCGGCCTGGGCACGGTCAACGGCCAGTGGTTCGGCGCCGACCGTGCACGTTGCGCGGTCATGGCCTATGACTACACGGTATTTGCCGGAACCCAGGGTTTTATGGCGCACCGCAAAATGGATCGCATCGTCCATACCTGCGAGCGGTTGGGCGTGCCCTTCATCCTGTTTGCAGAAGGTGGTGGAGGCCGGCCGGGGGATACAGACTATGTGGGCGTCTCGGGTCTGGAGTTCACCACCTTTGCCCACATGGCTCGGCTGTCGGGGAAGGTGCCTACCATAGGCATGGTCTCGGGCCGCTGCTTCGCAGGCAATGCGGCCTTGCTCGGCTGCTGTGATGTCATCATCGCCACGCAAGACGCCAGCATTGGCATGGCGGGGCCGGCGATGATCGACGGCGGCGGCCTGGGCCAGGTCCATGCCGATGAAGTGGGGCCGGTCGAGGTGCAGACCAAGAACGGCGTCATTGATCTGGTGGCCAGGGATGAGACCGCGGCCATTGAACTGGCCAAAACCTACCTGGGCTTCGTGCAGGGTAGGGTGGAGCCGGGCCTGGCGGCGGATCAGCGCAGGCTGCGTGCCATGGTGCCGGAGAACCGCGTCAAAGGCTATGACGTGCGGCAGGTGGTTCACACGTTATTTGACGAAGCCAGTTTTCTGGAGTTGCGCGAGCATTTTGGCCGCAGCGTGGTGACCGGTTTTGCGCGTTTGCAGGGCCAGGCCGTGGGCGTGATCGCCAATGATGGCAGCCATCTTGGCGGTGCCCTTGACTCGAACAGTGCGGACAAGATCTCCCGCTTTCTGGAACTGTGCGACAGCTATGGCCTGCCGGTGGTGTCGCTATGCGATACGCCGGGCTTCATGGTAGGCCCGGAGAGCGAGAAGACGGCTGCAGTCCGCCATTTGGCGCGCATCTTTGTCACTGCCAGCCATATCAAGGTGCCGGTGCTGGCCATCATCCTGCGCAAAGCCTATGGCCTGGGGGCACAGGCCATGCTGGGAGGCAACTCGCTCGCCCCCGTGGCCACGGTGGCATGGCCCACTGGAGAGTTGGGCCCCATGGGCATAGATGGCGCGGTGCGCCTGGCCTATCGCAGGGAGTTGGAAGCGCTGGAGGATCCCGCCGAAAAAGATGCTTTCTTCAAAGCCAGAACCGATGAAATCTATGCGCAGGGCCAAGCATTGAATGTGGCCAGCTACAACGAGATTGACGATGTGATCGATCCGGCACAGACCCGCGAATGGTTGCTCGCCATGCTGGCGAGGCTGCCCCCGGCCCAGCCAGGGCGTGCTGCCTCTGGGGTGTCGCCGTGGTGAAGAACCAGTGCGCCTTTATACATCGCCCGTGATCGGTGAATTGAAAAAGCAAGTACCGGAGACAGCATGACCAGCATTGCATATCGTCAGCAAGAAAAGCCACTGCATGAGTATCTGCGCCAACATGCACGGCAGCAACCGGAAAAAGCGGCCTTCGTCTGGTATGGCACCGCCATCAGCTATGGCCAGCTCGATGCGATGAGCGACACCTTCGCCGCCCAGTTGCACAAACTGGGCGTGGTCAAAGGCGATAGGGTGGCATTGTTCATGCAGAACTGCCCGCAGTATGTGATCGCGCACATGGGCATACAGAAGCTGGGTGCGGTGGTCGGCCCTTGCAGCCCGCTGTTCAAGGGCCATGAGCTGGAATATCAACTGTCCGACTTGGGTGCCAAGGTCATTGTGGCGGCCGATGTGCTGTATGACACCGTGCAGGCCGCGCGTCCCAAGAGCGCCATCGAACACGTATTCCTGACGCACTATGCTGACCTGCTGCCGCAGCAGCCCACCATCAACGTGCCCGACGAAATACGCACGCCCAAGCGGAGGATCGCTGGCACCACCGATTTCCTGGATAGCCTGGCCGAGCCACTGCCTGCACCTGATACAGGGGCATTGGACATGGACGACGTGGTGCTGATGACCTATACGTCCGGCACGACCGGCCTGCCCAAGGGCGCGATGCTGACCTACCGCAACGCACTGTTCAAGACGCATGCTGCCGCGGACAACAACCCGGTGCGCAATGACGACACCATGCTGGCTGTAGCGCCGCTCAACCACATTGCCGGCATGTTGATTGGAATGAACGTGACGATCTACACCGGCATCAGTTGCGTGCTGCTGTATCGCTTCGATCCGGTGCAGGTGCTGCAGGCGCTGGAGGGCTACCGTGTGACCTGGTGGTACAGCGTGGCCAGCATGAACGCTGCGGTTCTGCAGGTGGACCATGCCGCTGACTACGACCTGTCCGCACTGCGCATCAATCCCTGCACCAGTTTCGGCGTCACCATCAATGAGGCTCTGGCACAGCAGTGGCGCGGTTTGGCTCCTCACTGTCAGCTTTTCGAAGTGACCTATGGTATGTCCGAAACCCATACATGGGATACCTCGATGCCGGTCGATGCCATCAAGTGGGGCGCGCACGGTATACCGGTGGCCGGGGTGGAGTGCCGGGTAATCGATGCCAGCACGGGTGACGACATGCCCACGGGCGAGGTCGGCGAAGTGATCGTGCGCAGCCAGGGAAACTTCAAGGGGTATTGGAACAAGCCGGAAGCCACGGCCAGCACGCTCAGGAACGGCTGGGTACACACCGGAGACATGGGCAAGCTGGACGTCGACGGCTACCTCACCTTCACCGGGCGCTTCAAGGAGATGATCAAGGTATCCGGCTACAGCGTTTTCCCTGAAGAGGTCGAATCGATCGTCGTCAAACACCCTGCCGTTGCACAGGTCGCGGTCATTGGCATCGACGACCCACTCAAAGGCCAAGTTGTCAAGGCCGTGGTCGTCCTGCGCAAGGGCGGCACGGCAGTCGGCGCGCAGCAGTTGATCGACTGGTGCCGTGAGCAGATGTCGGCCTATAAGGTCCCCAGGGAGATCGAGTTTCGGGAGGCGTTGCCGACCACCGGCACTGGCAAGGTGCTACGCCGGTTGCTGAAAGACACTCCCAAGGTGGTGGCGCCATGACCCAGTACAGCAACGCTTCACGGGCGGATGCCTGGGATGATCAGACCCTGCTCCATGCACTTCAGCAGGACGGTGAACTGGTGACCGAGCGGCTGGCGCATTGGGCTCGATCCAAGGGCGAGCAGCAGTTTTACTTTTATGGCGAAGACGATATTCGGCTGAGCTATGCAGAGTTTGACCGCATCACCGATGCCATCGCAGGCAATCTGGCTGCTGCAGGGGTGCGCAAGGGTATGCCAGTGTCGGTGTTCATGCGCAACCAGTTGGTGAGCGCGCTGGCGATGTTCGGGATATGGAAGGCCGGAGCCGTGTTTGCCCCCATCAACTTCGGTTTGGCGGGACGTTTACTGGCCTACCAGATTGGCGACACCCGGCCGGTGATGCTGATCGCGGAGCGGGCACTGGTGCCGGCGCTCAATTCCATTGCCGACCAGACCTCCGGCCTGGAGCACCTGGTGGTGTATGACCCGCCCGAAGGCAGCCACGACCAGGTGGAAGCCGCCGTCGCCTTTGCAGGCGCGCTGGCGGAGACCGCGTGGACCGAGCTTACCCAGCCTGCGAGCCGGCCCGAGGTGGCGTTGGCCTATGACGATGTCTGCAACATCATCTACACCTCGGGCACCACTGGCCCGTCCAAGGGCGTGGTGCAAAGCCACCGCTGGATGAACCAGTACACCTTCTTGTTCCGACAGCTGATCGATGGCGGCGACGTGGTCTACAACGACTTGCCCATGTATCACGTTGGCGGTGCAGTGTTCAACGTCGCGCGCGCCGTCTGGGCAGGCAGTGGCCTTGCTTGCTGGGATCGGTTCAGTCCGAGTGATTTTTGGCGCCGTATCACGCTCAGCAACGCCACCAGTGCGGTGCTGGTGGACACCATGATTTCCTGGCTGGCCAAGGCGGAACCCTCGGACGCCGACCGGCACAACAGCCTCAGCAAAGTCCATATGCAGCCGCTGCCCGAGCGTCACGCCGAAATTTCGCGTCGTTTTGGCTTTGATTTTGTCTCTGCTGGATTTGGTCAGACTGAATCAGGCATGTCGTGCTTCACCGTGATCGAGGAAACCGATGACGGCACCCGCTCGCCAGTACCCTATCAAAGAGGACAGTCTGCCAAGACAACTCGTGAGCGCGTCTCGGCTTACGGCGTTCATGTGATTGGCTGCGATCAAGCCGAATCCGTTGGCAAGGGATATATGGGGTGGCCCTCGAGTTTTGTCGAAGCGGCCATCCTTGACGAGCGCGACTGCGCGTGCGCGCCGGGCGAGGTGGGCCAGTTGGCTTTTCGCTCCAAGCTGCCACATTACCTGATGGTCGAGTATTTGGGCAAACCGGAAGCTACGGCCAAGGCCTTTCGCAATCTCTGGTTCCATACCGGCGATTCGGCACGTCGCAACCCCGATGGAAGCTTTTTATTCGTCGACCGCATGGGCGATCGCATACGTGTGCGTGGGGAAAATATCTCGTCTTTTCACATCGAGGACATGGTCAATCAGTGCCCGGCGGTAGAGATGAGCGCGGCATTTGCGATACCCGCTGGCGAAGGTGACGAGGATGATGTCGTGGTCTATGCAGTGGCCCGCGCCCAGCAGTCGCTGGATTCGCAGACGCTGCATGCCTGGTGCAAAGAGCACATGCCCAAATTCATGCGGCCGCGCCATATTCGGGTGGTTGCGGAGTTGCCACGCACACTGACGCAAAAGATAGAGAAGTTCAATCTGCGCGCCATGTTCCTGGCCGAACTGCAGGGGCCAGTCGACCCTGAAACAGCGGAGGCGCTATCGCCAGAGGGGGCTACATGAGCTGAATGCCGCCATCACTAGCCGGCGCGCTGCGCCATATCCATGTACAGGAAAAGAGACGAGTTCCCGACGGGAGCATCCCATGTTGACGTGCTGCGGGACATCACCAGGAGACCATTCCCATGAAATTCACTGCCAACCACTGTCTGAGTGCCATTCTTGCAAGCCTGGGATTGGCATCTACCGCCCATGCTCAAGGTGTGTCCGACAATGTCGTCAAGATCGGAGTCATTAGCGATACCTCCAGTGCTTATGCGGACATTGGCGGCAAGGGGTCGGTGGCGGCGGCCGCAATGGCGATCAAGGATTTTGGCGGCAAAGTGCTGGGCAAGCCGATAGAAATGCTCTCGGTGGATCACCAAAACAAGGCCGACATTGGCGCTACCCGCGCGCGAGAGTGGTTTGACCGCGAAAGCGTGGACATGGTAGTGGGCCTGGGCAACACGGCGGTTCACAACGCTGTAGCCACCGTCGCCAAGGAAAAAAACAAAGTGATTCTCAACACCGAAGCTGGCTCCAGCACCATCACGGGCGAGAACTGTGCGGCGAATGTGGTGCACTACACTTATGACACCTATGCCACAGCCAACAGCACGGTCAAGGCCGTAACTGAGGGCGGCGGCAAGACTTGGTACATCGTGGCGGTTGACTACGCATTCGGCCAGTCCCTATCGAACGATATCTCGGCAGCGCTCGACAAAAATGGTGGAAAGATCGTCGGTACGGTGAAACACCCGCTCAATGCATCGGATCTCTCGTCATTCCTGCTCACGGCGCAGGCGTCGAAGGCCCAGGTCATCGCATTGGCAAACGGGGTCAACGACACCATCAACTCGATCAAGAGTGCGCGCCAGTTTGGCATCACGAGCACGCAAAAAGTGGCGGCCATGATGCTATTCATTTCGGACGTGCATGCGCTGGGCCTGAACACTGCTCAAGGTATGTATGCCACCACCGCCTTTTACTGGGATCGAACACCCGAGAGCCGTGAATGGTCGCAAAAGTACTTCAAGGCTATGAACAAGATGCCAACCATGGCCCAGGCCGGCACGTATTCGGCCGTGATGCACTACCTTAAGGCGGTCGAGGCTGCAGGCACGGATGACACGGCAGCTGTCATGGCGATGATGAAGAAGATGCCAATCAATGACTTCTTTGCTAAGGATGGCAAGATCCGCGAGGATGGGCGCATGGTGCACGACATGTATTTGGTGCAAGTCAAGAAGCCCAGTGAGTCCAAGGCGCCGTGGGACTACTACAAAGTTATCGCGACCATTCCTGGCGATCAGGCATTCCGCCCTTTGCCCGAGGGTAAATGCCCACTGGTCAAATACTGAATTACAAGTTTCAGCACTGTGATTTCTGTGGGCGTAAGTGGTCCATGGCATTGGAAATCAGCGCTGTCGTTGCGAGTATGACTGCATTGTGCGTCTGGTCAAACTCGGCCGTCCGCTGCGCCCCTCTGCCGCTTGATTCATAGAGCATCCATAGAGAAATCGCAAGCGTATTGCATCGCCTATGGGGCAGTGGAGGCCATCCTAGGCCACCAAAAATGAGGCACACCAATAAATGGATGTGCTGTTTGTCGCGATCATGAAGCACCTCTGCATGAGCAATTTCATCTTGCAAACAGAAGACCTGACCAAGGAGTTCCGGGGTTTCACGGCGGTGAGCAACGTCAACCTTTCGGTGGCGCGCGGCTCCATCCATGCGCTTATCGGCCCCAATGGCGCCGGCAAGACCACCTGCTTCAACCTGCTGACCAAGTTCCTGACGCCGACCAAGGGCGTCATCCGCTTCAACGGCATCGACATCACCAAGGAGCAGCCGGCGCAGATCGCGCGGCGCGGGGTGATCCGCTCGTTCCAGATCTCGGCCGTTTTCCCGCACCTCACGCTGCTGGAGAACGTGCGCGTGGGCCTGCAGCGCGGCCTGGGCACGGCCTTCCATTTCTGGCGCAGCGAACAGTCGCTCAACCAGTTGGACGAGCGCGCCCGGGCGCTGCTCGAAGAGGTGGGCCTCGCACACATGGCCGACGAAGTTACCGTCAACCTGCCCTATGGCCAGAAGCGTGCGCTCGAGATCGCCACCACGCTGGGCATGGAGCCCGAGCTGATGCTGCTCGACGAGCCCACGCAGGGCATGGGCCACGAGGATGTGGACCGCGTCACCCAGCTCATCAAGAAGGTGTCGGCGGGCCGCACCATCCTGATGGTGGAGCACAACATGAAGGTGATCTCCACCATTGCCGACCGCATCACGGTGCTGCAGCGCGGCGCCATCCTGGCGGAAGGCGACTACCGGACGGTATCGCAGAACCCGCAGGTGATGGAAGCCTACATGGGCACGACCGACGGCCAATTGCAAGGGGCCCACTGAGCATGAACAACGCAACGACTCCCGCGCTCGAGATCAACGACCTGCAGGCCTGGTATGGCGAATCGCACGTGCTGCACGGCGTGCAGATGTGCGTGATGCCCGGCGAGGTGGTGACCCTGCTGGGCCGCAACGGCGCAGGGCGCACCTCGACCATGCGCGCCGTGATGGGGCTGATCGGTGCGCGCAAGGGCTCGATCAAGATCAACGGCGTGGAAACCATCCAGATGCCCACGCACCGCATCGCCCACCTGGGCGTGGGCTACTGCCCCGAAGAGCGCGGCATCTTCGCCAGCCTCTCGTGCGAGGAGAACCTGATGCTGCCGCCGGCGCTCAAGACCGGCACCGACGGCATGTCGGTTCATGAAATCTACGCCATGTTCCCCAACCTCGCCGAGCGCCGCCAGAGCCAGGGCACGCGCCTGTCGGGCGGCGAGCAGCAGATGCTGGCGGTGGCGCGCATTTTGCGCACTGGCGCCAAGCTGCTCTTGCTCGACGAGATCTCGGAAGGCCTGGCGCCGGTGATCGTGCAGGCGCTGGCGCGCATGATCGTGAGCCTGCGACAGAAGGGCTACACCATCGTGATGGTGGAGCAGAACTTCCGTTTTGCGGCGCCGTTGGCCGACCGCCTGTATGTGATGGAGCACGGCCAGATCGTGGAGCAGTTCGGCGCGTCCGAGCTGGAGGCGAAGATGCCTTTGCTCAGTACCTTGCTCGGCGTCTGAGCGGGACGATTACTCAAGAGAGAAGCCCATGGACATATTCGGAGTCTCCATACCCGCGATGCTGAGCCAGCTGCTGCTGGGCCTGGTCAACGGCTCGTTCTATGCCATCCTCAGTCTGGGGCTGGCGGTCATCTTCGGCCTGCTCAATGTGATCAACTTTGCGCACGGCGCGCTGTTCATGCTGGGGGCCATGGCGACGTGGATGGCCATGACCTACTTCCAGGTCGGCTACTGGTGGATGCTGCTGCTGTCGCCGCTGATCGTGGGCTCCATCGGCGCCCTGATCGAGCGCTTCCTGCTGCGCTGGATCTACAAGCTCGACCATCTCTATGGCCTGCTGCTCACGCTGGGGCTGGCGCTGATGATCGAGGGCGTGTTCCGCTCCATCTACGGCGTCTCGGGTCTGGGCTACGACACGCCCGAGCTGCTCGAAGGTGCCACCAACGTCGGCGTGATGCTGCTGCCCAACTACCGCATGTGGGTGGTCGTGGCATCGCTCGTGGTGTGCATCGCCACCTGGTTCGTGATCGAGAAGACCCGTCTGGGCGCCTACCTGCGCGCCGGCACCGAGAACCCGCGCCTGGTGGAGGCCTTCGGCGTCAACGTGCCGCTGATGATCACGCTCACCTACGCCTTCGGCGTGGGGCTGGCCGCCTTTGCCGGCGTGCTGGCGGCGCCGGTCTACCAGGTCACGCCGCTGATGGGGCAGAACCTCATCATCATCGTGTTCGCGGTGGTGGTGATCGGCGGCATGGGCTCGATCATGGGGGCCATCGTCACCGGCCTGGGGCTGGGCGTGATCGAGGGGCTGACCAAGGTGTTCTACCCTGAGGCATCGGCCACCGTGGTGTTCGTCATCATGGTGCTCGTGCTGCTGGTGCGGCCCGCCGGCCTGTTCGGCAAAGCGAAGTGAGGGCGAGGGGATGAATTCCAAGAAGTTTGCCAAATGGGGCTACGGCCTGCTGCTGCTGGGCCTGCTGCTGGCGCCATGGATGGGCGCCTACCCGGTGTTCGTGATGAAGCTCATGTGCTTCGCGTTGTTCGCCTGCGCCTTCAACCTGCTGCTGGGCTACACGGGCATGCTGTCGTTCGGCCATGCGGCCTTCTTCGGCGGCGCGGCCTACATCACCGGCCACACCATCAAGGTCTGGGGCCTCACACCCGAGCTGGGCATCCTCGCCGGCGTCGCCTTCGGCGCGGTGCTGGGCCTGGTATTCGGCTGGCTCGCCATCCGCCGCCAGGGCATCTATTTCTCGATGATCACGCTGGCGCTGGCGCAGATGCTGTTCTTCGCCTGCCTGCAACTGCCGTTCACCGGCGGCGAGGACGGGCTGCAGGCCGTGCCGCGCGGCAAGCTGTTCGGCGTGCTGAGCCTGGAGAGCGACCTGTCCATGTACTACGCGACGCTGGTGGTGGTGGCGCTGGCCTTCCTGCTGATCGTGCGCACCGTGCACTCGCCGTTCGGGCAGGTGCTCAAGGCCATCAAGGAGAACGAGCCGCGCGCGATCTCGCTGGGCTATGACGTGGACCGCTTCAAGCTGCTGGCCTTCGTGATCTCGGCCGCGCTGGCCGGCCTGGCGGGTTCGCTCAAGACCGTGGTGCTGGGCTTTGCCACGCTGACCGACGTGCACTGGACGGCCTCGGGCCAGGTGATCCTGATGACGCTGGTGGGCGGGCTGGGCACGCTGTCGGGCCCCATCGTGGGCTCGGCGGTGATCGTGGGGCTGGAGAACAAGATCGGCGACATCGGCACGGCGCTGGCGCGCGTCACCGGCGTGCAGTGGTTCAGCACGCTGGGCGAGTCGGTGACCATCGTCACCGGCCTGATCTTCGTGGTCTGCGTGCTGGCCTTCCGCCGCGGCGCCATGGGCGAGGTGATCGCTGCCATACAGCATCACGGACGTGCGCGCAGCAATGGAGGTGGACAGCGATGACAGGAGAGCACATGGCGCATCCTCGTGTGGTGGCTGATGCTGGCAGCCGCCACATGATGCGCAACCGATTGCCACTAAGGCTTTTACCCTGCCTAGATTTCACGTTGTATCTTGGTGCCGTGGTGACTCGCTATCGTCACACGAGGCGGGGTCAGCACAGATTTCACGTAAGGCACCGAGCCTGGGACGTAGATGTGGCGCCCCGCCTTACCTTTGCACCATTCACAGATCGGACGGTAGCAAAGGCCCCGCCTACGGCGGTGAGCCTGCATTGACAAGGTAGATCGGCCCAGAGGGCATGGCGCGACAACCAGGAGGTTTTCCATGCTCAATTTCGGCATCGATGTGTCCCGCGACAAACTGGACTGCGCTGTTCTTAGTAGCAATCGTCAGCGCGTCAAGCGCTCGCGTACCTTTGCCAACGACTATCAAGACGTTGTATTGACCCAGTGAATTGCTGCTCAGGTGCTATCGTGACAGGAAACACAGATGAGCACCCTGATGGAAGACGACATCAAGCGTTGGACTGCCAAGATGATGCTCGTAGCGACGTGCGCTGGCACGTGGCAATGCGTCCGGGCAAACGCAGGGCACTAGACAAGTCGCAGCTCAAAGAGCGTCTTGTCGATGAGATGCAGACGACCAACGCGCGAATCCGCGCCAAGGTCGAGCACCCGTTCCGGATCATCAAGCAGCAGTTTGGATTTGCCAAGGTGCGCTACAAGGGGTTGGCCAAGAACACGGGGCAGATCGTCACGTTGTTTGCACTGGCCAACTTGTGGATGGCTCGTAAGAAGCTGGTGGCATTGCAGGCATAAGTGCGTCCGCATGTGGCCCCAGCCCCCCGAAAGGGACGGGGCAAACGACTCTCGAGACCAACTGCGCCTCAAATTGCCACCCGCTTTTCTTCCATCCAGCGGGCTCACTGCACAGAGATTCGAAAAACGAGTTTTTCAGACTTTCCCTAAGGCTCCGGATTTTCGGAAGGTGCCACAGCCTTCCAGCCCTGCAGGCCGAGCCACGGATGAAAGCGCCGCGCCTCGCCCACCTCCACGCGCTCGACGCTGCCGGCCAGCAGCGGCCACAGGCGCTGCAATTGCGCCGAGCGCTGCTGCGTGCAGCGCCGCGCGCGGGCCAGCAGCTCGCTGCCCTGGCCCAGCAGGCGCGACAGTTCGCGCAGGCGTGGCGGCGGCAGGCATTGGGCGCTGGCCAGCATCAGCCAGGACGGTGCCTGGCCCGCCTGGGCGGGGCCGCTGGCGGCGAACTGCTCCAGCAAAGCGACATGGGCACTGAGCAGGGGCGCGGGCGGTTTCTCGGCCAGCATGATCTCCAGCAGCCTGCCATCGAAGCGCCAGCGGGCGGGCACCACGGCGTGCTCTACCGAGTTGCCGAAGCGCGTGGACTGGCGATGGCGGACGGCACGGCTGCCCTGCTCCAGCAAGGGCTGCAGCAGTTCGGCCAGGGCCTGCTCGCGCTGCGCCGTGGGCGCTTCGGCCAGCACGATGCGCAGCGGCACGGCCTCGTAGCCGCGCAGCTGGTCGCGCCAGGCCATCCAGCCCGCCGTGTCGGGGCCGCCCAGCAGCAGGGCGAGGAAGGCGCCCAGGCCGGCCAGGGCCGATCCGGTCCACCATGACACCGGCACAGGCTGCCGCCCGGCGATCAGCCAGCCCGTCAGCCAGACCAGCGCCCCCGCGCAGGTGGCCGCCAGCAGGCCCATGCCGAAGGCGAGGAAGGGCGCGCCATCGAGCCGGTCGGGCAGCAGCACCAGCATGGCCACGCAGGCCGCGCCGGCGCACAGCGCAACGGCCCACCAGCCCGCCACGGGCAGGGCGCGCGCGGTGCGGCCCGTGAGACCCGTACGGCCGGCCAGTGTCAGCAGCATGAGGGCCACCACCGCGCCCGCGGCCAGCGCAATGAACAGGGGCGCAAACACCCACAGCGCCAGCAGTCCGAGGACCGCCGATACCGCAAGCGACAGCGCCAGCATGCTCAGGCCTTCTTGAGGAACTCCGACTTGAGCAGCATGGAGCCCAGTTCGGTCTTGCAGTCCACGTTGTGGCCGTCGGCACCATCGACCAGGCGGATGCCCTTGATCTTGCTGCCCTTCTTGAGCACGGTGGACGAGCCCTTGACCTTGAGGTCCTTGACCAGGATCACCGCATCGCCATCGGCCAGCGCATTGCCGTTGGCGTCGCGCACGATGCCGTCGCCCGCGGCGGCTTCGCCGGCCTCTTCATCGGCCTGCATGGGCCATTCGAAGGCGCAGTCGGGGCAGATGTAGCTGGCGGCGTCGGGATAGGTGTTTTCAAGGCCGCACTGGGGGCAGGCGGGAGTGGTCTGGGGCATGGGATTGAACAGATTCGGTGAAGACAAAGGGGCGCGGCGGGCGCGCCGTACCTGGCGATTGTCGCCCCTGCCCCCGCAGGCATGCCCCGGCAAACCCGAGCGGCCTGCTACGCTGCGCGCTACTCTTTGCTTTTTCCCATGGATACGCTGACCCCCTTGCGCGCCTTCCGGCGCATCGTAGAACTGGGCTCCATCGCCAAGGCGGCCGACGCGCTGGACCTGTCCTCGGCCGCGCTGAGCAAGCAGCTGCGCGCGCTCGAAGCCCATCTGGGCGCCGTGCTGCTGCAGCGCACCACGCGCCGCATGAGCCTGACCGACACGGGCCAGGCCTACTACGCAGAGTGCTGCAGGCTGCTCGATGAATTCGATGCGCTGGAGCAGTCGGTGCGCGCGCAGTCGCAGCAGGTGGCCGGTCGGCTGCGCGTGAATGCGCCGCTGTCGTTTGCGCTGAGCACGCTGTCGCCGCTGCTGGCGCGCTTCATGCAGCGCCATCCGCAGCTGCAGATCGACCTGTCCATGGAAGACCGGCTGGTGGATGCCGTGGGCCAGGGCTTCGATGTGTCCATCCGCCTGAGCGCGGAGCTGGCGGACTCCTCGCTGATCGCGCGGCGCCTGGCCTCGCTGTCACAGATGCTGTGCGCGGCCCCGTCCTATCTGCAGGCGCATGGCCGCCCGGCCAGTGCCGCCGGGCTGCGCGGCCATGCGCTGCTGAACTACAGCCTGGCGCATGCGCCCCGCGAAGCGGGCGAGAGCCCCCAGGCGCCGTCCGAGGCGCGCGCCAACGTCAACAACAGCCTGATGCTGCGCGACCTGCTGGTGGCGGGCCTGGGCATTGGCGCCCTGCCCTCGTTCCTGGCGCGGCCGGCGATTGCGGCAGGCCAGCTGGTCGCACTGGACCTTGCGGACCAGGCCGCGCAGGCCCGCCATGTCTACGCGGTCTATCCCACGCAGCGCCACCTGCTGCCCAAGGTGCGCGCCTTCGTGGACTTCCTGGCCGAGGAGCTGCCTGCCGCCATGGGCGAGGATTGTTGACGCCGCGTTAAGAGTTCCTCAAGCGCGCGCCCCTTACTGGCGCGAGGCCTGCGGCCTACGCTTGCCGTCCATCACAGCCATGAAGGACACAAGCATGACGCAATGCAATGATTTTTCCTGCGCCCTGCCCGCGCAGGATGCGGCGGCCCCCTCGCCGCAGCAGGCCCTGCAGGCGGCGCCTGCTGCGGCGCCCGCCGTCGCCCCCGCCATCGACTTCTTCCATGACGTGGTCTGCGGCTGGTGCTACGTGATGTCGCCACGCCTGCGCCAGGTGGCGCGCGAGCTGGGCCTGCGCGTGCGCCACCGCAGCTTCGTGCTGCAGGCCTCGCGCGCCGAGATGGTGGCGGCCTTCGGCTCCATGGAGCGCGCCAAGCAGGTCATCCTGGAGCACTGGCAGGCCTGCGCGGAGCATGACGACGAGGACCGCATCGACATCGAGGGCATGCGCCGCGAGGCCTTCGAGTACCCCAGCGGCATGGCCGGCGCACTGGCCTGCCAGGCGGCCCAGATCCTGGGCGGCGATGACGCGCACTGGGATCTGTTCGACGCCATCCAGCACGCCCACATGAGCGAGCACCGCAACATCGGCGACGCCGAAGTGCTGCTGGACATCGCCACGCGCACGGGCTTCGAGCGCAATGCCTTCGCGGGCTGCATGGAAGGCGCCCAGGCGCTGGAGCAGGTGCGCCAGGACCGCGCGCTGGCGCAGCGCATGGGCCTGCGCTCCATTCCCACGCTGATCGCGCCGGGCCTGCCGCCGCTGCAGACCCAGTCGCTGGCTGCGCTGCGCGAACGGCTGCACTTCCTGGCGGCCTGAGCGCCCCCGTCTTTGCTTTTTTCATCGGCGTTTTTCCGCCTTCCCTCGCGCGCGGCATGCGCGCCCTTTTTCAGCAGACCAAGGACTCTTGCATGACTCTCCAACGCTTCGCTCGCCGCATGGCGCTGCACTCTCTCGTGATCGCCCTGGCCGCCGCCTTCGCGGGCACCGCCGCCCAGGCCCATGGCGGCCACGAGCCGCCGGCAGGCGCACGCCAGGACGTGGGCACCAGCGCCTGGGGGCCGGCCGACGAGATCGGCCGCCTGAACCTGATCACGCCGGCCTCGCGCGCGGCCATCCTGCAGCGCATCACAGGCGGGCAGGTCTATGACCTGGCCACCGAGTACTACGTGGGCATGCCCAGCTGGCAGGACGCGGGCGATCCGCACTACCAGTTCTGGATGACGCACACGCCGCGCGGCACCGTGGTGGACGACCCGATGAACGTGGGCAAGGACATGAACGCCACGCGCAGCTACACGGGCACGGCGTTTTCCATGTACAGCCATACGGGCACGCACATCGATGCGCTCAACCACTTCGGCATCCGCGGCAGGATCTGGAACGGCTTCAGCGCCGACCAGCATCTGGGCGACCGGGGCTGGCAGCGCACGGGCATAGAGAAATTCCCGCCGCTGGTGGCGCGCGGCGTGCTGATCGACGTGGCGGCCGCCAAGGGCCTGGAGATGCTGCCCGACCAGTACCGCATCACGCGCCAGGACCTCAAGGATGCGCTGGCACGCCAGAAGGTGACGCTGCAGGAGGGCGACATCGTGCTGGTGCGCACGGGCCGCATGAAGCTCTACGGCCAGCCCCAGGCCTACATGGCCAAGCCGCCGGGCCTGGGCCTGGATGCCGCGCGCTTCCTGGTGGAGGAAGGCGGCGCCATGATCGTGGGCGCCGACAACCTGAGCCTGGAGACGTTCCCGTCCGAGGTGGACGACGACTACGTACCGCTGCACAGCTACCTGCTGGCGCAAAAGGGAGTGCCCATCATGGAGCTGGTGGCGCTGGACGATTTGTCGCGCGACAAGGTCTACGAGTTCGCCTTCATCGGCGGCCCGCTCAAGATCCGCGGCGGCGACGCCGCGCCGCTGCGGCCCATCGCCATCCCGGTGCGCTGAGCGGGGCAAGACGAGATTTCTTGAGCTTGACCTCGAAACTCCCGCGCCCCCAAGGCGAGGGACACCGAGCAAGGGCCTACGCCGGCCGCGCCGCCCCGCAGCAAGGGTGTCGCCGGCTGCCCGTACGCCCCCCTCCGAAGAGAGGGGGAAGGCGCGAAGCGACTCAGGGGGTGATCACAGACTCGTGCCCATTTTGCTGAGGAAGCGCTCGCAGGCGTCGAGCTGGGCCAGCTCGACGAACTCGTCGGGCTTGTGCGCCTGCTCGATGGAGCCGGGGCCGCAGACCACGGTGGGAATGCCGGCGTTGTGGAACAGGCCGGCCTCGGTGCCGTAGGCCACCTTGCGCTTTTCCTGGTCGGCGGTCAGCGCGCGCACCAGCTGGGTGATGGCGGCTTCCTCCGAGGCTTCCAGCGCGGGGGCGCTGGCGCCGGTCTCGATCTCGATGCGCGCGTCGGCGAATTCGGCGCGCATGCGCGGCAGCAGTTCGTCGCGCACATAGGACTCGACCTGGGCCTGGATGCCATCCACCGACATGCCGGGCAGGTTGCGGAATTCATAGGCGAATTCGCACAGCTCGGGGATGGTGTTGACCGCGATGCCGCCCTGGATCTGGTTGGTGGTCATGGTGGTGAAGGGCACGTCGAAGAATTCGTCGTAGGGGCCGTGCGCCTTGAAGTGGTCGGCGATGTCCCGGATGCGACAGATCAGCCGCGCTGCGTATTCGATGGCATTGCTGCCGCGCGGCGTGAGCGACGAGTGCGCGGCCTTGCCGTGCACGCGGCAGCGGTAGAGGTTGATGCCCTTGTGCGCCACCACGACCTGCATGCTGGTGGGTTCGCCGACCACGCAGCCGTCGAAGCGCGCGCCCCCGGCCTTGAGCTGGTTGATCATCACGGGCGCGCCCGCGCAGCCGATTTCCTCGTCGTACGAGAAGGCCAGGTGCACGGGCCTGGCGCGCTGCGTGGCCAGGAACTCGGGCACCAGCGCCAGCGAGGCGGCGATGAAGCCCTTCATGTCGCAGCTGCCGCGCCCATAGAGGCGCCCGCCCTTTTCGGTGAGCGCAAAGGGGTTGGTGCTCCACTGCTGGCCATCGACCGGGACCACGTCGGTATGGCCGGACAGCACGATGCCGCCCTGCGTTTCGCCATTGCTGGCCGGCAAAGTGGCGAAGAGATTGGCCTTGGCGCCGTCCGGAGAGTGGAACAATCGGGCACTCACGCCCAGCGTGGCCAACTCATCGCGTACACACTCGATCAGCGCCAGGTTGGAGTTGCGGCTGGTGGTGTCGAATGCGACCAGTGTTTCCAGCCAGTCGCGGGTGTTTTTCCAGGTAGTCATGTGGTTCCATCTGCGCCATGGCCTGCGCCGCCCCTTCGCGGACGACGCAGGCCATGGCATAGGCATTGCATATGGCGAAGCAGTGTACGCCCGGGTTGTGGCCCGGGCAGGCACGCCGCCCCATGCCCCGGGCGTGACTGCCGTCTTTTCAATCCCTTTTCGGAAATGGACCCTGCTTTGACCAAGCAAACCGTCTCGACCCGCAACATCGTGGCCGCCGTCATCGGCAACGCGCTGGAGTGGTATGACTTCCTGGTGTTCGCCTTCATGACACCCATCGTCGCCAAGCTGTTCTTTCCCAGCAATCCCGACAATCCGGACGACAACATCAACCGCATCCTGATGACCACGGCCGTGTTCGGCGTGGGCTTCTTCATGCGGCCCGTGGGCGGCATCCTGCTGGGCCTGTACGGGGACCGCAAGGGCCGCAAGGCGGCCATGGTGATGGTGACCGGCCTGATGGCGGTGGCGATCGCGCTGATCACGCTGGCGCCCACCTATGCGGCCGTGGGCATCCTGGCGCCGCTGTTCATCGTGCTGGCGCGGCTGCTGCAGGGCTTTGCGGCCGGCGGCGAGTTCGGCACGTCCACGGCACTGCTGATCGAGCTGGCACCGCCCGGCAAGCGCGGCTTCTATGGCTCCTGGCAGATGGCCGGCCAGATGCTGGCCCTGCTGATCGGCGCGGCCACGGGCACGCTGATCACCGAGATCTTCACCGAGGAGGAGCTGATGGCCTGGGCCTGGCGCGTGCCCTTCGCCGTGGGCCTGCTGATCGTTCCCGTGGCGCTGTACATCCGCCGCCATGTGGAGGAGCCCGAGGTCTTCAAGGAAATGCAGGCCGCTCAGGCCAGCGGCAAGGCACGCCAGATCGGCATCATGGAGATGCTGCGCACGCATGCGCGCGAGACGCTGGTGGGCATGGGCCTGGTGGTCACGGCCACGGTGTCCATCTACATCACCTTCACCTACCTGGTGACCTATGCCACGGTGACGCTGAAGCTGCCCATGCGCGATGCCTTCATGGTGCAGATGGCCGGCGCCGCGCTGATGGTGGTGATCATGCCGTTCTTCGGCGCCCTGTCGGACCGCGTGGGCCGCCGCATGCTGACCATCGGCTCGCTGATCGGCTACCTGGTGGTGCTCTACCCGCTGTATGCCTGGCTGACCGACGGCCCCACGGTGCAGAAGCTGCTGATCACCCAGCTGGTGGTCTGCGTGTTCGTGGCCGTGTTCTTCGGCGTGTTCAGCACGGTGATGGCCGAGCTGTTCCCGCCCCAGGTGCGTTCGGCCGGCATGTCCATGGCCTACAACGTGGCGGTGATGATCTTCGGCGGCTTCGCGCAGTTCATCGTGACCTGGCTGATCCGCTCCACGGGCTCGCCCATGGCGCCGGCCTTCTATGTGATGTTCGGCGTGACGCTGGGCCTGTTCGCGGCCTTCTTCATCAAGGACCGCGCGCTGGAGCGCAACCTGCGCTGATCCCGGTGCGGTGCGCAAGGCACCGCGCCCGCGCATGCCCCGCATGCCCCGCCACGGGGCCTGCGCCCCGCCCGCGCACCCGCCTGCGCACCATGCGCGGGCATGCCGGCCACCCGCCCTGCACCACGGCGGGGAGGCCCGCCCGCATCGGCGGATTTCATGCAGAAAAAGTCAGGGCTGATGCTCTCTGGAGTGCCGCAAATCTGCAGGGAATACCCTCTGCTGGCACGCGTTTCGCTTGTCTACATTCTTGCATGCAAGTTGTAAATCCACTTGCATACAAGATTCCACAACTTGCGAAAGACGACTATGCGCCGCTTTGCCAGATCACTGTTCGGACAGGTGGTGATCGCACTCATCCTGGGTGTGCTCGCCGGAATATTGGCCCCTGAATGGGCCGTGAAGCTCAAGCCCCTGGGCGATGGCTTCATCAAGCTCATCAAGATGATCATTCCCGTGCTGGTGTTCTGCGTGGTGGTGCACGGCATCGCGGGCGCGGGCGACCTCAAGCGCGTGGGCCGGGTCGGCGTCAAGTCGCTGATCTACTTCGAGGTGCTGACCACCATCGCCCTGGTGCTGGGCCTGGTGCTGGCCTTCGTGTTCCAGCCCGGCGCGGGCATGAACGTGGACCCGAGCAAGCTCGACGCCTCGGCCATGAGCGCCTATGCCAGCAACGCCGACAAGCTGACCAGCGGCGGCACGGTGGACTTCCTGATGAAGCTCATCCCCACCACCGTGGTGCAGGCCTTTGCCACGGGCGACGTGCTGCAGGTGCTGCTGTTCGCCGTGCTGTTCGGCTGCGCGCTGACCATGCTGGGCGAGCGCGGCGCGCCCGTGCATGCGCTGATCGACACGCTGTCGAACGTGCTGTTCAAGATCATGGGCATCCTCATCAAGCTGGCCCCGCTGGGCGTGCTGGGTGCCATCGCCTTCACCGTGGGCCAGTACGGCATAGGCTCGCTCAAGCAGCTGGGCATGCTGGTGCTGCTGTTCTACGTGGCAGTGATCTTCTTCGTCTTCGTGGTGCTGGGGCTGGTGATGCGCTTTTCGGGCTTCAGCCTGATCAAGCTGCTGCGCTACCTGCGCGAGGAGTTGATGGTGGTCTTCGCCACTACCTCCTCGGACAGCGTGCTGCCCCAGATCATGGCCAAGCTGCGCAACATGGGCGTGCGCGACTCCACCGTGGGCCTGGTGATTCCCACGGGCTACTCGTTCAACCTGGACGCCTTCTCCATCTACATCACGCTGGCCGCCGTGTTCATCGCCCAGGCCACGAACACGCCCATCGGCATGGCCGACCTGCTGACCATCCTGGCGATTGCGCTGGTGACCTCCAAGGGCGCCCACGGCGTGCCGGGCTCGGCCATCGTGGTGCTGGCGGCCACGCTGCATGCGATTCCGGCCATCCCCGCCATCGGACTGGTGCTGGTGCTGTCGGTGGACTGGTTCATGGGCATTGCCCGCGCGCTGGGCAACCTGATCGGCAACTGCGTGGCCACCGTGGCCATCGCGGCCTGGGAAGGTGATATCGACCGCGAGCGCGCCCATGCCGTGCTCGACGGCCTGGCCGACAATCAGGGGCCCGACGCCGATCCCTCCGGCGCCGCCGCCGTCCCCGCAACCGTGACTCCTGCCCACCCTGCAACGCAATGACACCTGTAAGCCCCCAGCACATCGCCGAACGCGTGGTCGAAGCCATCCTGGCCCAGAAACTGGCGCCCGGCGAGCGGCTGGGGGAGCAGGAGCTGGCCGACAACTTCGCGGTCAGCCGCACCATGGTGCGCGAGGCGCTGATGCAACTGCAGGCGCGCGGCTTCGTGCAGGTGCAGCCCCGGCGCGGCTGGTACGTGGTCCAGCCCTCGGCCGAGGAGGCGCAGGACGCCTTCGCGGCGCGCCGCATCATCGAGACCGGCATCCTGGGCGAAGCCGGCCGCCCGATGCAAAGCGTGATCGGCCAGCTGCGCCGCCACATCGCCCAGGAGCAGGACGCCATTGCCGGCGCCGACGCGGCCACGCGCGCCTTCCTGCTGGCCGACTTCCACGTCTGCCTGGCCGAGCAGATGGGCCACCGCCTGCTGGCGCTCACGCTGCGCGACCTCACGGCGCGCACCACGCTGGCGGCCACATTGTTCCAGTCCACGCACAGCGCCAGCCAGTCCTGCGCCGAGCACGAACGCATCGTCGAGGCGCTGGAGCGCGGCGACACCGAGGGCGCCAAGGCCCTGCTGCTGGAGCATATCGGCACGGTGGAACGCTCGCTGGAGATCCGCCCGCCCGAGGCGCAGGGCGCCAGCGACCGCCTGCGCGCCACGCTGGCGCCCCTGTTTGGGGGATAACCCTGTGTCGGAGGGTCGGCAAAATTCCACCGACCGTCGCTAAAACGCCAATCTGGGCCATGCGGGGCGCACTGTCATGGTGCCGACATGGCGGACTGAATACCCTGCTGGACTGGCGCATTGCGCGCCGTTCATCAACCCACCACTGCTTCGGATATGACCCAACGTCCTATGTCCTTTTCCCGCACTCCCCTGCTCGCGTCCCTTTGCGCGGCTGCAGTCCTCACGGCCTGCGGCGGTGACGGCGGCTCGTTCTACCTCACGCTCGACGGAAAGCAGCCCCAGGTGATCGCCCACCGCGGCTTCTCGGGCAAGTTCCCGGAGCAGACGCGCATGGCCTACGAGGCCGCCGCCGATGCAGGCGCGGACATGCTCGAACTCGACATGCACATGACGAAGGACTGCCAGCTGGTCGCCCGCCACAACGCCTGGCTCAGCGACAGCACCAACGTGGCCGACGTGGCCAAGACCAATGCCGAAGTGGCGCGCCGCCAGCGCACTGCGGCCGGCGTGCTGGTCAACGTGAAGTACCCCGCCGTGCCTGCCAACGGCCCCTCGCAATACCTGAGCGACCAGCTGGACGCCAACGATCCCAAGTCCGTGCTCAAGGCCCTGGTGGTCGATGGCGAGGACCACCGCAACGACTGGTCCATCAGCGACTTCACGCTGCAGGAGCTGCGCAGCTGGCTGGGCGGCACCATCCTGGACAACCGCAGCGAGCGCCCCACCGAGTGGAACGGCAAGCTGCCCCTGATCAGCGCCCAGGACGTGCTGGACATCGCCGCCGCCAAGGGCAAGGCCCTGGGCCGCACCATCCCCGTCTACGCCGAGACCAAGAACCCGTACTGGAACAACCAGCAGGCGATCGCCAACGGCTGCGGCGCGCCCGGCTCGCGTCCCTTCGAGGACGCCGTGATCAAGCTGCTGGACCAGAACAAGCTCAATGCCAAGGACTCGGCCATCTACATCCAGAGCTTCGACCCGGCCAGCCTCAAGTACCTGCGCCAGGCCGGCATGAAGGCCAAGGGCGTGCAGCTGATCGACGGCAACGACTTCAGCCTGCGCGACGGCTCCATGGTCTACATCACCAACGATGAGTGGACCTTCATCAGCGGCCGCCCCTACAGCTGGACCCTGGCCGGCGATGCGCGCACCTTCGCCGCCATGCTCACGCCCGCGGGCCTTGCCGATATCAAGACCTATGCCGACGGCATCGGCCCCTGGAAGCCCCAGGTCCTGGCCCACTCCGTCGTGCCCTACAAGGACGGCGCCGGCCTCAAGGACGTGAACACCGTCAAGGACACGGGCCTGATCCGCGACGCCCACAAGGCCGGCCTGATCGTGCACAGCTTCACCTTCCGCAACGAGCCGGGCCGCCTGGCCGGCCTGTACAAGGGCGACCCGGTGCAGGAATACCTGGCCTACTACCGCCTGGGCATCGACGGCGTGTTCACCGACTTCACGGACACGGCCGTGACGGCGCGCAAGGCATACAACAAGGAAGTCGGGCTCTGAGGACCCATCCCGCCGACCCATGACAAGGCGCCTCGTGCGCCTTGTTTTTTGGGCACGGCATCGGGCATCCAACCGAACGGAGGCACACTTGTACGGCATGAACAGATACGCAATATCGGCCGCTCTCTTGGCTGGGTCCGCCTTTGCCGCCCATGCCGACCAGATAACGTTTCAGAACGATCTTTCAGCCTGCGTGTCGATCACGGCGACGAAGACTTCCACAGAGTCCAACGTGGTGTGGGCGAACACCCGTGTTCAACTGCGCAAATCGATTGGCGAGTGCGGATGCCTTTCGGCTCTGGCGACCTACACGAGCAGCGTGAACCGAGGGGGCGTCCGGCAGGAACTGCAGGAAGGCCTGATCGACCTGGGCAGCGGAGGGGAGAGAAAACTCGTCCTTGCGACCGACCCGGCCCTGGTCGCCAACAAGGAGGTGCGGGTTCGGCTGGCGTGCACCGGGCCCTTGTAGGGCGCCATTGCGCCACACAGTGGCATACCGCTAGCGCAGCAGATAGCGTTCCGCATAGATCTGCCGGGCGCGCCCCATATGGCGCAGGGCCAGGTCGCACAGCAAATTCCTGTCGCCAGCCTCCAGCGCCTCGACCATCAACGCATGCTCCTGCCGCGCCACGACCAGCGCCTCCTGGTCGGCAATCGCATAGGCGCGTGCGGGAAAGCTCAGCCAGTCGTGCAGGCGTATCGACTCTTCCAGATAAGGGTTGTCGCACAGGCCGTAGAACAATCGGTGGAAGGCCATGTTGGTGCGGTGGATGGCGATCAGGTCGCCGGACTCCACGGCCAGCGCATGTTCGTGCGCGGCATGGGCCACTGGCTCCAGGCGTTCTGGCGGCACCGGCAGTTGCATGGCCTGCACGGCCGCCGCGTGCAGCACGCTGCGCAGGTGGTAGAGGTCTTGCAGGCTTTGCGCATCGAAGCGCCGTATGCGGGCTCCCAAATGGGGCGGCTTGACCACGACGCCCAGGCGCTGCAGCTCGGTCAGCGCGGCACGCACCACGTGGCGCTTGGCCTCGTAGTCTTCCATCAGGTGGTCTTCGATCAGCCGCGTGCGGGGCAGGATGCGGCCCCGGATGATGTCCGTCTCTATGGCGGCTATCACGGCCGCCACCTGCGCCGGCAGCGCCGCATGGGGAAAGGCGGCCTCTTTTTCCCGGCCTGATCGCTGTTGCTTGCTCATGTCTCTTGGTTCTTTCAGTCGGGGTGGCAAGTGCATGCAAGCCATGCTCCAGGCCTCGCCCGCCCTGCATCTTATTGATAGTTTCATCGCCTTTTTTGGCGACAACGTGCCCGTTGAGTTTCGCGCCGCGCACTCCTAGACTGCGCCCGAAAGTCAACCCAGGAACCCTCTCATGGCCTCCACGCACGCCGCCGAAATCATCAGCACCAATCCCGCCAACGGGCAGGAGATCGCCCGCATCGCCACCACCACGCCCGAGCAACTGGACGCTGCCGTCACGCGGGCCTGGCATGCCTTCCACCATTCTGGCTGGAAGTCGCTGCTGCCCCACAAGCGCGCCCTGGTGCTGCAGGCCATCGCCGACGGCCTGGCCGCCGAGAAGGAGTCTCTGGCACGGCTGCAGATGCAGGACAACGGCAAGCCGCTGGGCGAATGCCGGGGCATGGTGGAGTCGGCCATAGGCACCTTCCGCTACTACGCAGGCGTCTGCGAGACGCTGGAGACCGATGTGACGCCGGCTCGCGGCGACTATGTGTCCTTCACCGTGCTGGAGCCCTTTGGCGTGGTGGCAGCCATCACGCCGTGGAACTCGCCCATCATGAACGACGCCACCAAGGTCGCGCCCGCGCTGGCGGCCGGCAATGCGGTGATCCTCAAGCCCTCGGAAGATTCTCCGCTGCTGGCGCCCGAGCTGGCGCGCATCGCGCTGGCGGCCGGCCTGCCGCAGGACATGCTGCAGGTGGTGCAGGGCCGCGGGGCCGATGTGGGCGCCGCCCTGGTCGCGCATCCGGGCATCCGCATGATCTCGTTCACGGGCGGGACGACCTCAGGCAGGGCCATTGCCCGCGTGGCCGGCGACCGCCTGGTGCCCGCCGCGCTGGAGTTGGGCGGCAAGTCGCCGCACGTGGTGTTTGCCGACGCCAACCGCACGCATGCCGTGGCCGCCGTGGTGGCGGGCATCTTCGGCTCGGCAGGCCAGTCCTGCGTGGCGGGCTCGCGCCTGTTCATCGAGCAGGGCATCTATGACGAGGTGCTGGAGCAGGTGGTGGCGCGCGCCAAAGGCCTGCGCCTGGCACAGCCCGACGCCGAGGGCGTGGAGATGGGCCCGCTGGCCTCGTTCCACCACCGCGAGCGCGTGGCGGCCTTCGTGGAGCGTGCGCGCGCCGAGGGTGGCCGCGTGCTGTGCGGCGGCGCGGCGCCCACGGGCACGGACTTCGACGGCGGGGCCTTCTACCTGCCCACGGTGATCGACGGCCTGCCGGCCAGCGCCGCATCCTGCCAGGAAGAAGCCTTCGGCCCCGTGCTCGTGGCCCTGCCCTTCAAGGACGAGGCGGACCTCGTCGCCCAGGCCAACGGCACGGCCTTCGGTCTGGCCTGCGGCATCTGGACCGAGAACTTCCAGCGCGCCTGGCGCATGGGTCGTGCGCTGGAGGCCGGCTCGGTCTGGATCAACACCTACAAGCAGTCGGTGACCAGCACGCCCTTCGGCGGCTTCAAGAACAGCGGCATAGGCCGCGAAAAGGGCATAGACGGGCTGCGCCTGTACGCCCAGGTCAAGAGCATGTACTTCGGCCTGCACGCCCAGCCGTTGTCCGTGGCCAAGTGAAGCCCTTTCCCAACACAGCAGAGACAAGCACCATGAACCAGAACACTCGCGTCGCCATCTACGGCCTCGGCAATATGGGCTACCCGCTGGCCGAACGCATAGGCCGCCATTTCGCCACCCAGGTCTTCGACCTCGACGCCGCGCAACGTCAGCGCGCGCAGGACAGCTTCGGCGCCGCCGCCATCACCGGGCCCGAGGATGTATCCGCCACGCAGACCGTGGTGCTGTGCCTGCCCTCGCCCGCCATCTCGCTGTCCGTGCTCGCGCAGATCGCGCCCCGGCTGCCGCGCGGCGCCGTGGTGGTGGAGACCAGCACGGTCAATCCCGAGCACATCCATGCGCAGCACAAGCTGCTGGCGCCTTATGGAGTGGACCTGATCGACGCCTCCATCATGGCTGGCGTGGGCCAGATGGTGGCCGGCACGGCCTCGCTGGCGCTGGGCGGATCGCCCGAGGCGATTGCGCGCGTGCAGCCGGTGCTGGATGCCATTGCCAGCCGCCAGACCTGGTTCGGCGCGCTGGGCGCGGGCGCGGCGGCCAAGGTGATCAACAACGCCGTCGCCCATGCGGTGATGGTGGTCGTGGCCGAGGCCGGCGCCATGGCCACGGCCGCCGGCGTGCAGTGCGACAAGCTCATCGCCCTGCTGTCCGATGCGCAGATGGGCCTGCACCGGCCGCTGACCTACCGCTATGCCGAGCGCATCGTCCAGGGCGACTACGCGGGCGGCATGCCGCTGGATGCGGCGCGCAAGGATTCGGTGCTGGCCCTGCAATTGGCCCAGACGCTGGGCGTGCCGCTGTTCGCCATACAAGGCTCGCACAGCGTCTACGACATGGCCGCCGCCGCCGGCTACGGCCGCGAAGACTATGCCGCCGTGGCCAAGCTCTGGGCCGACTGGGGCTGCCCGGCCGTGCCATCCGACGCCGCCTGAAAGCCCTGCCAAGACCGCACCCGACACCCATTCCAACAAGGAGACATATGACCATCCGCAACCACCCCAACCGTCGCCACGCGCTGGGTCTGTGCCTCGCCACGCTGGCCCTGGCGGCCGCCCCTGCCCTGGCCGCCTGGCCCGAAAAACCCATCGAACTCGTCGTGGGCTTTGCAGCCGGCGGCGGCACGGACATCACGGCACGCACGCTGGCCGTGCACCTGGGCAAGCAGTTGGGCACCCAGGTCGTGGTGTCCAACAAGCTGGGCGCCTCGGGCGAGCTGGGCCTGGCCTATGTGGCCAAGGCCGCGCCCGACGGCCATGTGATCGGTATGACCAACATGCCGGGCCTCGTGACCCTGCCCATTGAGCGGCGCACGCAGTTCAGGCCGACGGACTTCACCTATATCGCCAACCTGGTGCGCGACCCCAGCGCCTTCAGCGTGCTGGCGGACAGCAAGTACAAAAACCTGGCCGACCTGATCGCGGACGCCAAGGCCCGGCCCGGCGAGATCAGCTACGGATCGACGGGCGTGGGCACCGACGACCACCTGGCCATGGTGCTGTTCGAGCGCCTGACGGGCACCCGGCTGAACCACGTGCCCTACAACGGCGCGGGCCCGCTGCGCACGGCCGTGCTGGGCGGCCATGTGACCATTGGCGGCATGAACCTGGGCGAGGTCATGCCCTTCGAGAGCAAGGTACGCATCCTGGCCCAGGCCAGCCCCGCGCGCTCCAGCCTGGCACCCAACGTGCCCAGCTTCAACGAGCAGAACGTGAAGCTGGTGTTCAATTCGGAGCGCGGCATCGTGGCACCGGCCGGCCTTCCCGCTGCCGTGCAGCAGCGACTGACCGAGGCCCTGCGCGCCATCGCGGCCGACCCCGAGTTCCACAAGCAGATGCGCCAGCAGTTCACCGAAATGGACTATGTGGAGGGCGCGGCCTGGAAGACCCGCCTGGACAAGGCCACGGCAGACTTCACCGCGCTGTGGAAGTCCGCGCCCTGGACTGACAAGTAGGCGTTCTTGCCGCTAACCGGCGGAAGCCCGGAACTCCGCATGGGCCGAAAAGGCGGATTCCGACAGCTGGATATCGGCACTGGTGATGCCGATCCTGCGCGCAGCTGCCTGCCATCCATCGACCACCGCCGCGACCTCGCCCAGTATCTGCCGGGCCTGGTTGCGGTCAAGTCCGTAGAACGACGCCGTGCCGAGAACCGTCTCCAGGCTGGGCCGGTTGTCGATGTCGTCGATGTTCAAGACATGCTCGGCCTTGTCGATGTTCGGATTGACATCGAACGCCGGGGCGAGGCACCACCCTGTCCTGCCCAGAACGAAGCCGTGATTGCGCAGGTGATCGTCGCGATTGCCAACGGCGACGTTGAACGCCACGCGCCGGAACAGCTGCGCCAGGTCGGAATCCGCATGCCCGGCATCGCCCTGGGACCGGATGAACTGGGCCAGTTCCAGATAGCTCGTACCTTCGCTGTGCGCCTTGCGCAGCAGCGTCATCGCCGAGGCATAGAACCGCCGCGCACCATGCGCACGGTCAAACCTTTGCACACAGAAGGTGTGCAAGCCATTGTTGAACTGGATCAGCTTCGCGGGCGGCACATCCACGCCGGCCTTTCGGGCCAGTTGGTGAACGACATACTCCCAGGCCCCGATGTCGCGGTCATCGTCGCGGGCGGGAAATTTGGCAATCCACAGCGAGCCATCGGCCTGCGTGAAGTTGGCCTTCGGCCTCGCCCCACCCAGAGAGGCGCCTGGCGCGACGAGCACGGCAAGCCACTTGCGCAGCGCGTCAAGGTCGTCAATACGCCGGCTGCTGAGCTGGTAGGCCACCGCCTCCAACTCGCGCAGGGTCGTCACCGGCGGCGCCGCCATCTTCTCGTCGCCAAGAAAGGTCTCCGTGCCCGGCCGACGAAAGCGCAGTGCGCCCTGACGCGTCTGGTCCTGTACGCCAATGAGGAAGTCCCAGGCATAGAGGGTGCGGGCAGGCCGCTGTTCGTCCTTGGCCTGCAGCGCCTCACGGCGCTTCATGAGCGTCTGGCCCCAGCGGTCGGGAGACGAGTCCAGGAAGATGCCGAAGTTGCCCAACTCGGGCTTTGGGAAAAAGGGATGCTCGTCCAGGGAAAGGTCCGGATCCAGAGCGAAGACACGAGGGTCCTTGAGCCAGTCGCGGTCGTAGTGAAAGCGGATCTGCCCACGGTCATGGGCCAGGGTGCCGACCTGGCAGGCAGGGCCGAGATCGTCGTCCAGCCAGACTTCCAGGGCGTTGTCCTGCTTGCTCATGCCGAATCTTCAGGCGTTGCGACCGATGCCGCTTTGGCCTTGCGGCGCTTTGCCACCGGCACGGGTTCCAGCGCCAGATCCTGCAGCTTGCGCCCCACCCGGTCGTCCGCCGCAAGCTGGCCGAGATCGCCTTCAAGTCCGAGCACAGCCAGTACCCGGACGTAGGACCCCAGCGTGGCACCGGGATCGCCGGACTCGACCTTGTACACCGTGGTCCTCGAAAGCCCCGCGCGCTGCGCCACCACCTCGTTGCTCAGCTTGCGCCTCTTGCGTGCAAGGCGCAGTCGCTCCCCGAGTTCGGAAAGCAGGCGCTGCTCCTGCGGAAAGACGACGGGCGGTTTGCGCGGCATTTCGCTATTAAAGCCGAAGACAAACGATTTTGTCCAAAATAGCGAAATATTAAACAACTGGTTGATGTCACCAGCCAGCGATCACCCCAGATTCGGCGCCAGCAGCCTGCGCAGCTCCTCGATGTCCACGCCCCGGCGCGCGGCCATGTCGGCGAGCTGGTCCTCGCCGATCTCGCCGACGTTGAAGTAGACGGAGTCGGGGTGGCCGATGTAGAAGCCGCTGACGCTGGAGGCCGGGTTCATGGCCAGGCTCTCTGTCAGCGTCATGCCGATCTCGTCGGCCTTGAGCACGGCGAACAGGTCGGTCTTGGCGCTGTGGTCGGGGCAGGCCGGGTAGCCGGGCGCGGGGCGCACGCCCTTGTACTGTTCCTTGATCAGCGCTTCGTTGCTGAGGTCCTCGTCGGGCGCATAGCCCCACAGGTCCTTGCGCACGCGCTGGTGCAGGCATTCGGCGAAGGCCTCGGCCAGGCGATCGGCCAGGGCCTTGAACATGATGCCGGAGTAGTCGTCCAGCGCGTCCTGGAACTCCTTGTCCTTCTTCTCGGCGCCGATGCCGGCCGTGACGGCGAACAGGCCAGCGTAGTCCTGGATGCCCGATTCCTTGGTGGCCACGAAGTCGGACAGGCAGCGGCTGGGGCGCATCACGGGCCGGCCATCCGGGCCTTCCACCATCTGCTTTTCGGTCTGCTGGCGCATGCCGTACCAGGTCATCAGCACCTGGCTGCGGGACTCGTCGGCATAGAACTCGATGTCGTCGCCCACGCGGTTGGCAGGGAACAGGCCGATGGCGCCGTTGGCCTGCAGCCAGCGGCCTTTGATGATCTTCCTGAGCATGGCCTGGCCGTCGGCCAGCACCTTGCGCGCCTCGACGCCGACGATCTCGTCGTCGAGGATGGCCGGATAGGGGCCGGCCAGGTCCCAGGTCTGGAAGAACGGGCCCCAGTCGATGTACTCGGCGATCTCGGCCAGGTCGAAGTTGCGGAACACGCGCCGGCCCAGGGCGCGCGGCGCCACGGGGGCCTGGGCGAAGTCCACGGGCGTGGCGTTGGCGCGGGCCTTTGCCAGCGGCCAAAGCGGTGTCTTCTTCTTGTTGGCGTGCTGGGTGCGGACCTTGTCGTAGTCGGCCTGGATCTCGGCCAGGTAGTTGCCCTTGTTCTCGCCCAGCAGGCTCTGGGCCACGCTGACGCTGCGCGAGGCATCGGGCACGTAGACCACGGGGCCTTCGTACTTGGGCGCGATCTTGACGGCGGTGTGCACGCGCGAGCAGGTGGCGCCGCCGATCAGCAGCGGAATCTTCTTGATGCGGAAGTAGTCGTCCTTGTGCATCTCGCCGGCGACGTACTGCATCTCTTCGAGGCTGGGCGTGATCAGGCCCGACAGGCCGATGATGTCCGCGCCCTCGGCCTTGGCCCGGGCCAGGATCTCATGGCAGGGCACCATCACGCCCATGTTGATGACCTCGAAGTTGTTGCACTGCAGGACCACGGTGACGATGTTCTTGCCGATGTCGTGCACGTCGCCCTTGACGGTGGCGATGACGATCTTGCCCTTGCTGGACACATCGAGGCCCGCCGCCTCCTGCTGACGCTTTTCCTCTTCGATATAGGGCACGAGGTGGGCCACGGCCTGCTTCATCACGCGCGCCGACTTGACCACCTGGGGCAGGAACATCTTGCCGGCGCCGAACAGGTCGCCCACGATGTTCATGCCGTCCATCAGCGGGCCTTCGATCACGTGCAGCGGGCGGCCGCCGCCCTGCACCACGATCTGCTGGTAGGCCTCTTCGGTGTCGGCGACGATGAAGTCGGTGATGCCGTGCACCAGGGCGTGCGACAGGCGCTCGCCCACGGTCTTCGGGTTCTCGGGCGTGCCGCGCCATTCGAGCTTCTTGCTGTCGTCCTTGGCGGCGCCCTTGGCGGCGTCGGCAATCTCCAGCAGGCGTTCGGCGGCGTCAGGGCGGCGGTTGAGCACCACGTCTTCCACGCGCTCGCGCAGCTGGGGCTCCAGGTCGTCATAGACGCCGACCATGCCGGCGTTGACGATGCCCATGTCCATGCCTGCCGAGATGGCGTGGTACAGGAACACGGTGTGGATGGCCTCGCGCACGGGGTCGTTGCCGCGGAAGCTGAAGCTCACGTTGGAGACGCCGCCCGAGACCTTGGCGCCGGGCAGGTTGCGCTTGATCCAGCGCACGGCCTCGATGAAGTCCACGGCGTAGTTGTCGTGTTCCTCGATGCCGGTGGCCACGGCGAAGATGTTGGGGTCGAAGACGATGTCCTCGGGCGGGAAGCCCACCTCGTCCACCAGGATGCGGTAGGCGCGCTCGCAGATCTCGATCTTGCGCTGGTAGGTGTCGGCCTGGCCCTTCTCGTCGAAGGCCATGACCACGGCGGCCGCGCCGTAGCGCCTGATCAGCCGGGCCTGGCGCTTGAATTCATCCAGGCCTTCCTTCATGGAGATGGAGTTGACGATGCCCTTGCCCTGCAGGCAGCGCAGGCCGGCCTCGATGACTTCCCACTTGGAGCTGTCCACCATGACCGGCACCTTGGCGATGTCGGGCTCGGAGGCGATCAGGTTCAGGAAGCGCACCATGGCGGCCTTGCTGTCCAGCATGGCCTCGTCCATGTTCACGTCGATCACCTGGGCGCCGTTTTCCACCTGCTGGCGTGCCACGGACAGCGCTTCCTCGTACTGCTCGTTGAGGATCATGCGTGCAAAGGCCTTGGAGCCCGTGACGTTGGTGCGCTCGCCCACGTTGACGAACAGCGTGCCCTCGCCGATGGAGACAGGCTCCAGGCCCGACAGACGCATGGGAGGGGGAGTGAAAGAGGACGACATCAAGCTCACCTGCAAAAACGGCATGGCAACAGGTGAGCGTCGTTGGCACCGTGGGCGCGGTCCGGCCGGGAACCTGCACCTGGCCCAAGCCTGACGCGGCACGCGATCCGGTGTACGGATGGGCGGGTGCCGCGCTGCAACGCTCCTCGGGCCAAAGCCCGGGATTCTACGGCGGCTGGCGGCGGCCTGCAGTGCGGGTTTTACGCCCGCATTCGGGGCAGGCCTGCACAAAGCCATGCGGCACTGCACCAAAGCGCGGCAGCGCGGGCCGCCGGCGCCGCCTTCGAGGCGGATGGTCGATACCCCATCGCCCCGGATTCTTTGCAGCGCCTGAGGACAACGCTCCTTTTTTTGCATCTGGCACGCAATTCGCTATCTGCTGGTTACGTGGTCTGACCAGTCAGGCCAAAACCCTCCACCCGCGCCAGCCCATGCAAAGCATTCCGATCTCGATGGCCCAGACGCTGCAGCAGCACATCCTGAGCGGCCACTACCCCGGCGGCAGCCAGCTGCCGCCGCAGCGCGAGCTGGCCCGGCAGCTGGGCATCAGCCGCGCTTCGCTGCGCGAGGCGCTGTCCATGCTGGAGGCCCTGGGCCTGGTCGAGATCCAGCCGGGCAAGGGCGTGCGCATCAACGGCCCGCACAGCGGCCGTGCACGCATGCACCGCGCCTATGCCACCCCGGCGCTGGGCACGCTGTCGCCGCGCCAGCTGATCGAGCTGCGCCTGGTGCTGGAGCCCGGCTGGGCCGCGCTGGCCGCCACCCGCGCCGACGACAGTGGCCTGCGCCAGCTGCAATGGACCCAGTCCCAGCTGGCCCACGCACTGGACCGCAGCGACCTGCTGGCCGCCGCCGACGCCGATCTGCAGTTCCACCTGCTGCTGGCCCAGCTGTCGGGCAATCCGGGCCTGGTGGCCATGGCGCGCCAGCTGGAGCTGGCCATCAGCCACAGCCTGCGCCTGCCCTTTGCCTGGAGCGGCGCCGACGACCAGCCCGTGCGCGAGCACGACGCCATCGTGCAGGCCGTCTGCGCGGGCGATGCGCCGGGTGCCGCGGGCGCCATGCGCGCCCACCTGCTGTCGGCCGCAAGGCGCAGCGGCATCGATCTCGACGCACCGGACGACGCGACGGCGCCCGACGCAACGGCGCCCGACGCAACGGCGCCCGACGCAACGGCGCCCGATACATCTGCGCCCGACCCTGACCCGCTTTCCTTTCGCCTCATCCCCCCTCCCGAAGGAGCTTTCGCATGACTTCCCCCCTGACACCCCGCCGCGCATTCATCCGCACCGCCCTGGCGGCCGCCACCCTGGCCGCAGCCGGCCTGGGCGGCGCAGCCCATGCCGACATGCTGGCCAACATCCAGAAGGCCGGCGTGCTGCGCGTGGCGATTCCGCAGGACTTCCCGCCCTTCGGCTCGCTGGGCACCGACCTGAAGCTGCAGGGCTATGACATCGACATGGCGGCCCTGGTGGCCCAGGAGCTGGGCGTGAAGGTGGAGCTGGTGCCCGTGACCAGCACCAACCGCATTCCCTTCCTGACCACGGGCAAGGCCGACATCGTCATCTCCAGCCTGGGCAAGAACGCCGAGCGCGCCAAGGTGATCGACTTCACCCAGGCCTATGCGCCCTTCCCCAAGAGCGTCTACGGCCCCAAGGACGTGAGCATCAAGGCCCCCGCCGACCTGGCCGGCAAGACCGTGGGCGTGACGCGCGGCTCCACCGAGGACCTGGCCCTCACGCAGGTGGCGCCGGCCTCGGCCACCATCAAGCGCTACGAGGACAACAACGCCACCGCGCAAAGCTATCTGACGGGCCAGGTGCAGCTGGTGACGCTGGGCAACATCGTGGCCAACGCCGTCAACGAGCGCACCAGGCTGCGCCAGCTGGACGTGAAGTTCGCGGTCGAGGACACGCCCTGCTACATCGGCGTGGCCAAGGGCGAGCCGGCGCTGCTGCAGAAGGTGGACGCCATCATCACCAAGCTCAAGGCCGACGGCCGCCTGACCAGCCTGTCCCAGCGCTGGATGAAGATGCCGCTGCCCGCCACCCTGTAACCGCTGCGCCCCTGCTCCCGGAAATCCTTCCATGGCCTATCAATTCGACTTCGGCGCCGTGTTCGACTACAGCGGCCTGCTGGCACAGGGCGCAGGCTTCACGCTGGCGCTGACGGCAGCGGGCGCCGTGCTGGGCGGCGCCATCGGCGTGGCCGGCGGCGTCAGCCGCGCCTGGCGCATTGCGCCGCTGCACTGGCTGTTCAAGGTGTACGTGGAGGGCATACGCAACACGCCCTTCCTGGTGCAGCTGATGTTCGTGTTCTTCGGCCTGCCTTCGCTGGGCGTGCAGATCAACGAATGGCAGGCCTGCCTGCTGACCACGGTGATCAACCTGGGCGCCTACATCACCGAGATCGTGCGCGCCGGCATCCAGGAGACGCCGCGCGGCCAGCTGGAAGCCGCTGGCGCGCTGGGCATGGGCCGCTGGGCGGTCTTCCGCCATGTGGTGCTGCGCCCTGCGCTGCAGCGGGTCTGGCCCTCGCTGAGCAGCCAGATCGTGATCGTGATGCTGGGCACCTCGGTGGTCTCGCAGATCGCCGCCCAGGACCTGACGTTTGCGGCCAACTTCATCCAGTCGCGCAACTTCCGCGCGTTCGAGACCTACCTGGTGGTGACGGCCGCGTACTTCTTGCTGGCCCTGGCACTGCGCCAGCTGCTGGCCTGGATAGGCCAGCGCTTCGTGGTGGGCCGCCGCACGCCGCGTGCAGCCCGGCCCGCTGTACCTGCTGCACCCGCTGCACCTGCAACCACTGCCGGAGACGCCGCATGATTGCCGACATTCCCCTGCTGCCCATCCTGGCCAAGCTGGCCGAGGGCCTGCTGGCCACGCTGGCGCTGTCGCTGCTGGCCTTCGTGCTGGGCGGCGCCACCGGATTGCTGGTGCTGTTCGCCCGCGTGGGCCGCAGCCTGAACCTGCGCCGCCTGGCCAAGGCCTATATCCAGGCCTTCCAGAACACGCCGCTGCTGATGCAGATGTTCATCGTGTTCTTCGGCTCGTCCATGGCCGGCCTGGACCTCTCGCCCTGGACGGCGGCCGCCATCGGCCTGACGCTGTACACCAGCGCCTACCTGGCCGAGGTCTGGCGCGGCTGCGTGGAGTCCATCCCCAGCGGCCAGTGGGAAGCCTCGTCCAGCCTGGCCATGGGCTACCTGCAGCAGATGCGCCATGTGGTGCTGCCGCAGGCGCTGCGCCTGTCGATAGCGCCCACGGTCGGCTTCTCGGTGCAGATCATCAAGGGCACGGCGGTGGCCTCGATCATCGGTTTCAGCGAGCTGACCAAGCTCGGCTCCATGCTGGCCAACGCCACCTTCCAGCCCTTCCTCATCTACGGCCTGGTCGCCGCAGGCTACTTCCTGCTGTGCTGGCCCCTGTCCCTCTACGCATCCCATCTGGAGAAGAAACTCTATGCCGCTCGTTGATGTGCGCGCCGTTCACAAGCATTACGGCAACAACCATGTGCTCAAGGGCGTGGACCTGAGCGTGGACAGCGGCCAGGTGGTCGCCATCATCGGCCGCAGCGGCTCGGGCAAGAGCACGCTGCTGCGCTCCATCAACGGGCTGGAGGCCATCCAGTCCGGCCAGATCGTGGTGGACGACGCCGTGCTCAAGGGCTCGGAGGGCAGCGCACCCTCGCCCGCCCAGCTGCGCGCGCTGCGCCTGAACGTGGGCATGGTGTTCCAGCAGTTCAACCTGTTCCCGCACCTGACGGCGGGCGAGAACGTGGCCCTGTCGCCCACCGTGGTCAAGGGCGTGAAAAAGCCCGAGGCGGCGGCACTGGCGCGCCAGATGCTGGCCAAGGTCGGCCTGGGCGACAAGTACGACAGCTACCCCGACCAGCTCAGCGGCGGCCAGCAGCAGCGCGTGGCCATTGCGCGCGCGCTGGCCATGCAGCCCAAGGTGCTGCTGTGCGACGAGATCACCTCGGCCCTGGACCCGGAGCTGGTCAACGAGGTGCTGGCCGTGGTCAAGCAGCTCGCCGCCGAGGGCATGACGCTGATCATGGTCACGCACGAGATGCGCTTTGCCCGCGACGTGGGCGACCAGCTGGTGTTCATGCACCAGGGCCTGATCCACGAAAGCGGCCCGGCCAAGCAGCTGTTCGCCAGCCCGCAGACGCCGGAGCTGGCAGGCTTCATCGGCGCCGTGCACTGAGCGGTACGCCCAGGCAGGAAAAAGGCCCGCGTCGCGGGCCTTTTTGCATCGGTGCGGCGCAGGGGCCGCTGTCAGTGGCTGATCATCCAGGGCCGCTTGGTCGGGAAGGTCTTGGCGCCGTTGGGCGCCGTGACCGTGGAGCCGCGCTTGCTGGCGCCGCTGCAGCAGCCGCAGCCCGAAGGGTGGCGCATGCGCGCGTAGCTGCCCTCGGCCACATCGCGTGAGCGTCTGGGCTCGTGCCGGGCACGCTCGTTGGTGTCGTGGGCGCGGCGCTGCTCGGGGCTGGTGCAGGCCAGGCGCGGCGCGCTGACGAAGACGCGTGGCGATGCCGCCTCGCAGCTGGGGCAGGGCGCGGGCTCGTTGCGCTGCGAGAGGCTGCGCAGCGCGTCGAAGCCGCCGCATGCGGTGCAGTGGTAGTCATAGGTGGGCATGGGCGGCCTCTGGCGGATGGTGGATAGCGGGTGTCGTATGTCGGGCTTACTTGTCCTGGGCGATGGGCAGGTCCACCCCGCCCGTGATGATCTTCTGTGGACCCTCGGCCGTGGGATTGATGTCGAAGTCGAAGATCTCCGTGGGCAGCCACAGCGTGGCGCAGGCATTGGGCACGTCCACCACGCCGCTGATGTGGCCCTGCACGGGCGCCGTGCCCAGCAGCGAGTAGGCCTGGGCGCCGCTGTAGCCGAATTTCTTCAGGTACTCGATGGCGTTCAGGCAGGCCTGGCGGTAGGCCACGGTCACGTCCAGGTAGTGCTGCTTGCCCTTTTCGTCCACCGAGATGCCTTCGAAGATCAGGTAGTCCTTGTAGTTGGGCGTCATGGGGCTGGGCTTGAAGATGGGGTTCTTGATGCCGTACTTGGCCATGCCGCCCTTGATCAGCGAGACCTTCATGTGCACCCAGCCGGCCATCTCGATGGCGCCGCAGAAGGTGATCTCGCCATCGCCCTGGCTGAAGTGCAGGTCGCCCACGCTCAGGCCCGCGCCGTCCACGTAGACGGGGAAGAACACGCGCGAGCCGCGCGAGAGGTCCTTGATGTCGCAGTTGCCGCCGTGCTCGCGCGGCGGCACGGTGCGTGCGCCTTCGGCGGCGGCCTTGTCGCGCGCCTCGCCCTGCATCTGGCCCATGTGGGCGGTGCTGGCGTTGGGCGGGTTGGCCAGGCCGGGAATGCGGTCGGGGTCGGTGGCGATGAGGCCGGTCTCGCGCTCATTCCAGCTGGCCAGCATCTTGGGGTCGGGCAGGCAGCCGATCAGTCCCGGGTGGATGAGGCCCGCGAAGTTGACGCCGGGGATGTGGCGGCTCTTGGTGAACATGCCGTGGAAGTCCCAGATGGACTTCTGGGCCAGCGGGAAATGCTCGTCCAGGAAGCCGCCGCCATTCTGCTTGGAGAAAAAGCCGTTGAAGCCCCAGAGGCTGTCGTCGCGCGCGCCGATGTCCAGCAGGTCCACCACCAGCAGGTCGCCGGGCTGCGCGCCCTTGACGCCCACGGGGCCGGACAGGAAGTGGACGGTGGACAGGTCCACGTCGCGCACGTCTTCGGCGCTGTCGTCGTTCTTGATGGCGCCGCCGGTCCAGTCATAGGTCTCCAGCTTGAACTCCGCGCCCGGCTCCACCCAGACCGCCATGGGGATGTCGGGATGCCAGCGGTTGTGCACCTGCGGGTTGTCGTAGGGGGACTGGTTGAGATCGACCTTGATCAGGGTTTCGGCCATGGTGTGCTCCTTGCGATGGCAGTGGAAAAAGAGAGGAACTCGGCGCCTGCATCGACCGCGGTGAATGAAACCGGCACGGCACAACCCAGGGACACCAAGGAAGGGCCGCCCCGCACCGAGGGTGTCGTCCCCCTCCCGCGTGCGAGAGAGGGGGAAGCGGCGCAGCCGCTCAGGGGGTGCTTCATACAGAGAGGTAGGACTTGATGCGCTGCTCGTCGGTATCTGCTCTGGCCGTCTCATGGACCAGGCGCCCGCCCTCGATGACGAACAGCCGGTCGGCCACATCCATGGCGAAGGAAAGCACCTGCTCGCTGACCACGATGGTGATGCGGCGCAGCTTGCGGATCTCGTTGAGCGCCTTGGCGATGTCCTTGATGATGGAAGGCTGTATGCCCTCGGTGGGCTCGTCCAGCAGCAGCACCTTGGGGTCGGTGACCAGGGCGCGCGCAATGGCCAGCTGCTGCTGCTGCCCGCCCGAGAGGTTGCCGCCCTTGCGCCGGCGCATGTCCCAGAGCACGGGGAACAGGGCGTAGATGTCGTCGGGCACCTGGCGCGTCTTCGCGTTCTCCAGGCCCGTCTGTATGTTCTCCTCCACGGTCAGCGTGGGGAAGATCATGCGGCCCTGGGGCACGTAGGCAATGCCCTTGGCCACGCGCCGGAAGCTCTCGTCCTTCGTGACGTCCTGGCCGGCCACGGTGATCTGGCCGCTCTTGGCGGGCATGACGCCCATCAGGCTTTTGAACAGCGTGGTCTTGCCCATGCCGTTGCGGCCCATGATGGCCACGGTTTCGTTCTCGCGGCCCTCGAAGCTGATGCCGTGCAGCGCCTCGCTCTGGCCATAGGCCACGTACAGATCCTTGACTTGCAGCATGTGAATTCCTTGTGCGTGCCTCAGTGGCCGAGGTAGACGTCGATGACCTTGGGGTCGGCCTGCACCTTGTCCATGGGACCCTCGGCGAGGATCTTTCCCTGGTGCATGACGGTGACCTTGTGCGCGATGCGCGCCACGAACTCCATGTCGTGCTCGATGACGATGACGGAGCGGTTCTTGCAGATGCGCTGCAGCAGCTCGGCCGTCAGTTCGCGCTCGCGGGCGCTCATGCCGGCGATGGGCTCGTCCAGCATCAGCAGCTCGGGCTCCTGCATGAGCAGCATGCCGATCTCCAGCCACTGCTTCTGGCCATGGCTGAGCAGGCCGGCCTCGGTGTCCAGGCGCTCGTCCAGGCCGATGTCGGCGGCCACGGCCTGCACGCGATCGCGCACCGCCTCCGTGCACTTGAAGGCCAGCGCGCCGAAGACCGAGCGGCCTTGCGGGTAGGAGACCTCCAGGTTCTGGAAGACCGACAGGTTCTCGTAGATGGACGGCGTCTGGAACTTGCGCCCGATCCCCAGGCGCACGCGCTTGTGCTCGGCCATGCGGGTGAGTTCCTCGTTCTTGAACTTGATGCTGCCGGCCGTGGCGCGGGTCTTGCCGCAGATCAGGTCCAGCAGCGTGGTCTTGCCCGCGCCGTTGGGGCCGATGATGACGCGCAGCTCGTTCCTGTCGATGTACAGGTTCAGCGCGTCGATGGCCTTGAAGCCGTCGAAGGAGACCGTCAGGTCTTCCACGGCCAGCGTGAAGTCGGTATTGCTCATGGTGTGCTCCCGCTGTGGTTCAGGCGCCCTGGCGGCCCATGCCTTCGGACAGGGCGGACGTGGGCTTGGTGGCGGCCGGGGCCGGGGCAGGTGCTGCCTGGGCCACCTGCGCTGCGGCAGGCGCTGCGCCAGGTGCCGTGCCCTTGCGGCGGCTGTTCCACCACGGAACGATGCGGCTTTCCCACAGGCCGGCCAGCCCCATCGGGAAGGCCATGGTCACGCCGATGAACAGGCCTGCCATGAGGAACAGCCACAGGTCCGGGAAGCTCTCCGAGAAATAGGTCTTGCCCGCGTTGACCAGCAGCGTGCCGTACACGGCGCCCACCAGGCTCATGCGCCCGCCCACGGCGGCGTAGATGACCATCTCGATGGAGGGCACGATGCCCACGAAGCTGGGCGACATGAAGCCCACCTGCAGCGTGAACATGGCGCCGCCTATGCCCGACAGCGCAGCGGCCAGGCAGAACACGAAGACCTTGAAGTTGGCCACGTCGTAGCCGGAAAAGCGCACGCGGTCTTCCTTGTCGCGCATGGCCAGCAGCAGGGTGCCCACCTTGCCAGTCTGTATCCAGCGGCACAGCACGATGGCGCCGATCAGCAGGGCCACGCAGACGTAGTAGAGGATGTACTTGGCGCTGTCCGTGCGCGTGTCCCAGCCCCACAGCGTCTTGAGGTCGGTCATGCCGTTGACGCCGCCCGTGTAGCCCTGCTGGCCGATGATGAGCACGGTGACGATCAGCGCCACGGCCTGCGTGATGATGGCGAAGTACACCCCGCCCACGCGGCGCTTGAACATGGCGAAGCTGATGAGCCAGGCCAGCAGCGTGGGCACGGCGATGACGGCGGCCAGCGAGAACGGCAGGCTCTTGAAGGGCAGCCAGAACGAGGGCAGCTCGGTCAGCTGGTTCCAGTCCATGAAGTCGGGGATGCCGGGCGTGGACTGGATCTTGGTGCTGATGGGGTCGGACGCCTCCAGCTTCAGGAACATGGCCATGGCGTAGCCGCCCAGGCCGAAGAACACGCCCTGGCCCAGGCTGAGCACGCCGCCATAGCCCCAGACCATGACCAGGCCGATGGCGACGAAGGCATAGGTCAGGTACTTGCCGACCAGGTTGAGGCGGAAGATGTCCAGCGCCAGGGGCAGCACCACCGCCAGCAGGACGGTGAGCAGCACCAGGCTGGCGAGCTGGTAGCGCTGTATCCAGGCTTTGAGGGCTTGCATGGAATGACTCCGGTGAACTCAGGGGAAATCGGGGGAACGCGGGGAATTCGTGGACAGGGCCGGCACCGGGATCAGCGCCGCACCTTGGACGCGAACAGGCCCTGGGGACGCAGCATCAGGATGAAGACGATCAGCGACAGCGTGATCACCTTGGCCATGGAGCCCGCGAGGAAGAACTCGGTGATGGACTGCGTCTGCGCAATGCCGAAGGCCGAGACCACGGTGCCCAGCAGGCTGGCCGCGCCGCCGAAGGTGACCACCAGGAAGGCGTCCACGATGTACAGCGAGCCCGAGGTGGGGCCGGTGGAGCCGATGGTGGTGAAGGCCGCGCCCGCCACGCCTGCGATGCCGCAGCCGATGGCAAAGGTCAGGCGGTCGGTCTTCTTGGTGTCGATGCCGATGGCGTTGGCCATCACGCGGTTGCTGACCGTGGCACGCACGCGCAGGCCCCAGCGGCTCTTGTGCAGCGCGATCAGCACGCCGGCCGTGACCACCGCGGTCAGCGCCAGCACGAACAGGCCGTTGATGGGAATGTCCAGCCCCTCGGCCGGCGCCCACGAGCCCATCAGCCAGTCAGGCAGGGTGGGGCTGACTTCCTTGGGTCCGATGAAGGTGCGAAAGCACTGCTGCAGCGCCAGGCTCACGCCCCAGGTGGCCAGCAGCGTGTCCAGCGGGCGCTTGTAGAGGTGGCGGATCAGCCCCCACTCCACCAGCCAGCCGGCCGCGAAGGCGAACAGGAAGGCGGCCACGATGGCCAGCGGGAAGTAGTAGGGCATGAACTCGGGCGCGTGCTGCGCCGTGAGCGTGGAGCCCAGGTAGATGGTGTAGGCGCCAATGGTCATGAACTCGCCATGCGCCATGTTGATCACGCCCATCTGGCCAAAGATGATGGCCAGGCCCAGGCCCATCAGCAGCAGCACGGCGAACAGGCTCAGCCCCGCGAAGCCCTGCATCAGGCCGATGTTCATCATGTCGGAAAAACTCATGGTGCTGCTCCTGCGCGCAAGCCAATCGGGAAACGCAATCAATGCGACGAGCCGCCCCTGCCTGAAACTGGCAGAGCCCGACGCGGGAGACACCGAGGAAGGGCCGTCCCGCACCGAGGGTGTCGTCCCCCTCCCGCGTAGCGAGAGAGGGGGAAGCCGCGCAGCGGCTCAGGGGGTGCTTATTGATATCCCTTGGGGAAGGGATCGGGTTTGATGAGTTCAGGCGACTCCGAGACCACCTTGAACGTGCCGTCCGGCTGCCCCACGGCAATGCGCGACTTGCTCCACAGGTGGTGGTTGGCGTCCACCTTCACGTAGCCTTCGGGCGCGGTCTTGAGTTCCAGCCCCGGCGATGCGGCCACCACCTTGTCCACGTCGAAGCTCTTGGCCTTTTCCACGGCGGCCTTCCACAGCCAGGGGCCCAGGTAGCCGGCCTGGGTGACGTCGCCGATGACGGCATTGGGGCCGTACTTGGCCTTGAAGGCGGCCACGAACTTCTTGTTGTTCTCGTTGTCCAGCGTCTGGAAGTACTTCATCGAGGAGTAGAAGCCCGTGAAGTTCTCGCCGCCCACGCCGGTCATCTCGTCCTCGGTCACCGACAGCGTGACCAGCAATTGCTTGTCACCCGTGATGCCTGCGGCCTTGAGCGCCTTGTAGAAGGCCACGTTGGAGCCGCCCACCACGGCCACGAAGATGCAGTCCGGCTTTTGCAGCTTGATCTTGTTGACCAGCGAGCCGAAGTTGGTGCTGCCCAGCGGGTAGTACTCCTCGCCGACGACCTTGCCCTTCTGGAAGTTCTCGATGTGCTTGCGCGCGATCTTCATCGAGGTGCGCGGCCAGATGTAGTCCGAGCCGATGAGGAAGAAGGTCTTGGCCTTTTTCTCGGCCTTGGCCCAGTCCAGGCTGTACAGGATCTGCTGCGTGGCTTCCTGGCCCGTGTAGATCACGTTCTTGGACTGCTCCAGGCCTTCGTAGAAGGTGGGGTAGTACAGCAGGCCGTTTTCCTTCTCGAACACGGGCAGCACGGCCTTGCGCGAGGCGCTGGTCCAGCAGCCGAAGACGGCGGCGCAGCGGTCGTTGATGAGCAGTTTCTTGGACTTCTCGGCGAAGGTGGGCCAGTCGGAGGCGCCGTCTTCCTTGATCACGCGGATCTTGCGGCCCAGGATGCCGCCCATGGCGTTGATCTGGTCGATGGCCAGTTGCTCGGCCTGGATGGAGCCGGTCTCGGAGATCGCCATGGTGCCCGTGGCCGAGTGCAGCTGGCCCACGACGACTTCGGTATCGGTCACGGCCAGCTTGGTGGTGTTGACCTGGGCCGTGGGCTGGGCGAAGGACCAGGCCGGCAGCCCGGCCACCGAGGCGGCGCCAAGCGCCTGCAGGACGCGGCGGCGGCCCATTTCCGTGCCGGGGGAACCAGGTGTGCGGGGGTCGGAGGGGTGGCTCATGGTGACTCTCCTGTAAGGATCGGTTGGGTGATCTGCAAGTGGCTGAAAACTGGCGTTGCGGTTACGGCTTGTTTCCGCGCTGGGTCCAAGATTAGGAAGAACCCTTGAAGCCGCCCATACGTCAATTGACGTAGCCATCTGCGTACGCACCCCACGCACCCCTCTTGAAAGCCGCGCCAGCATTGGCCCCGCACGTTTCTTGCTAGACCTGGGAATGCACTCCGCACCCCCGCCCGACAGCCCCGCCAGCACCTCGCCCGCGCCGCAGACCATCTTCCGGTTCCGGCGCGAATACAACGCCTGGGTGGCCGACGAGACCATGGAGGACTACGCGCTGCGCTACACGCCGCGCAGCTTCCGGCGCTGGAGCGAGTTCCGCGTGGCCAACACGGCCTTCGGCTCGCTGTCCTTCCTGGCGCTGGAGGCCATCGGCGGCGCCATTGCGCTGAACTACGGCTTCGCCAACGCCATGTGGGCCATCGTCACCGTGGGGCTGGTGATCTTCCTGACGGGGCTGCCCATCGCCGTCTGCGCCGCGCGCTACGGGCTGGACATGGACCTGCTGACGCGGGGCGCGGGCTTCGGCTACCTGGGCTCGACCATCACCTCGCTGATCTACGCCGTCTTCACCTTCATCTTCTTCGCGCTGGAGGCGGCCATCATGGCGCTGGCCCTGCAGCTGGTGGTGGACTGGCCGCTGCAGTGGTGCTATGCGCTGTCGGCCCTGGTGGTGCTGCCGCTGGCCATGCGCGGCATCACGCTGATCTCGCGCCTGCAGGCCTGGACGCAGCCGCTGTGGCTGTTCCTGCTGGTGCTGCCCTTCGTGTGGATGGCGCTGTCCCAGCCCCGGCTGTACCGCGACTTCGCCAGCCTCACCGGCCTGCGCTCGGGCAGCAGCCAGTTCGATCCGCTGATGTTCGGCGCGGCGGCGGCCGTGATCTTCGCGCTGGTGGTGCAGATCGGCGAGCAGGTGGACTTCCTGCGCTTTCTGCCGCCGCGCACCCGGGCCAACCGCCTGCGCTGGTGGGGCGCGGTGCTGGTGGCCGGTCCGGGCTGGGCCGTGATGGGCATGCTCAAGATGGCGGGCGGCGCGTTTCTCGCCTTCGCGGCCATGCAGCTGGAAGGGGTGGACGCCTCGCGCGCGGCCGAGCCCACGCAGATGTTCCTGGTGGGCTTCCAGCAGGTGCTGCAGGCCCTGGGCCTGCCGGGGCTGGCCGTGGCGGTGACCGTGGTCTTCGTGGTCATCTCGCAGGTCAAGATCAACGTGACCAATGCCTACGCGGGATCGCTTGCCTGGTCCAACTTCTTCGCGCGCATCACGCGCAGCCATCCGGGGCGCGTGGTCTGGATGGTGTTCAACGTGGTCATCGCCACCTTGCTGATGACGCTGGGCGTGTTCGGCGCGCTGGAGAAGGTGCTGACCATCTACAGCAACGTGGCCATCGCCTGGGTGGGCGCGCTGGTGGCCGACCTGGTCATCAACAAGCCGCTGGGACTGAGCCCGCCGGGCATCGAGTTCCGCCGCGCCCATCTGTACGACTTCAATCCCGTGGGCCCGGGCGCCATGCTGCTGGCCGCCGCCGTGGCCTGCTGCGCCTATGCGGGCCTGCTGGGCGAGACGGCGGCCGCGTTCTCGCCCTTCATCGCGCTGGCGCTGTCCATGCTGCTGTCGCCGCTGCTGGCCTGGCTGACGGGCGGGCGCTACTACCTGGCGCGGCCCGCAGGCAACCTGTGGAAGCCCGGCGAGACCGTGCGCTGCGCCGTCTGCCAGAAGCATTTCGAGTCCGAGGACATGGCGCACTGCCCCGCCTACGGCGCGCCCATCTGCTCGCTGTGCTGCTCGCTGGAGTCGCGCTGCCATGACCGCTGCAAGACCGGCTCGCGCGCGGGCGAGCAGTTGCATGCGCTGGCCTCGGCCCTGCTGCCGCCGCGCTGGGCGACCAAGGTGAACTTCCGCGCGGGCCAGTACCTGGTGGTGATGCTGTCGCTGTGCGCGGTGACGGCCTTCATGGTGGGCGTGGTCTACATGCAGGAAAGCCTGCAGGCAGGCAGCGTCGATGGCGGCGCGCTGCGCATCCCCTTCCTCAAGGTCTTCGCGCTGCTGGCCCTGCTGTGCGCCGTGGCCGCCTGGTGGGTGGTGCTGAGCACGGACAGCCGGCGCATGGCGCAGGACGAGTCCGAGCGCCAGAACCAGCTGCTGCTGCAGGAGATCGCCGCCCACAAGCGCACCGATGCCGAGCTGCAGGCCGCCAAGGACCATGCCGAGCAGGCCAGCCAGGCCAAGACCCGCTACGTGGCCGGCATGACGCACGAGCTGCGCTCGCCGCTCAACAGCCTGCTGGGCTATACGCAGATCCTGCTCAAGAGCCCGCAGGTCGATGGCTGGGTGCGCGAGACCCTGTCCACCATGCAGCACAGCGGCCAGCACCTGCGCGCGCTGATCGACGAATCGCTGGAGCTGGCCAGCATCGAGGCCGGCCGCCTGCGCCTGGACCTCGCCCCCCTGCCCCTGCCCGCGCTGATCGACGGCATCGAGGCCATGATGCGGCCCCAGGCCCAGGCCAGGGGGCTGCAGTTCTCGGTCGAGACGCTGGGCACCATGCCGCGCTGGGTGCGGGCCGATGCCAAGCGGCTGCGCCAGATCCTGATCAACCTGCTGTCCAACGCCGTGCGCTTCACCCAGCGCGGCGAGGTGCGGCTGCGCATGGATTTCCGGCCCCATGTCTCGCGCATCGAGGTCATCGATACCGGCATCGGGATCGAGCCGCAGGACATGGAGCGCATCTTCGTGCCCTTCGAGCGCGGCAGCGCGGGGCGGCGCGTCAGCGAGGCGGGCACGGGCCTGGGGCTGACCATCACCCACTTGCTGACCGAGCTGATGGGCGGGCAGCTCACCTTGAGCAGCACGCCCGGCGAGGGCAGCTGCTTCACCGTGCGCCTGTACCTGCCCGAGATGGCGCCCGACGCGTCCTGGGTCCCTCCGGGCGCCGCCGCGACGCTGCACACCGTCATCGGCTATCTGCCGCCCCGGCGCACCCTGCTGGTGGTGGACGACCAGCCGCTGCAGCGCCAGCTGCTGGCCGGCCTGCTGCTGCCGCTGGGCTTCGAGATCCGCGAGGCCGCCAGCGGCCGCGAGTGCCTGGAGATCGTGGAGCAAAGCCCGCCCGACCTGGTGCTGCTGGACATCAGCATGGACGACCTGGACGGCTGGCAGACCGCCGCCCTGCTGCGCGCGCGCCGGGATGCGCAGCAGCTGCCCGTGGTCTTCGTCTCGGCCAACCTGTTCGACAACGACCCGCCGCGCCTGGCCGATGCGCGCTGCCAGGGCTTTGTCGCCAAGCCCGTGACCGAGTCCGAGCTGCTGCAGGTGCTCGAGCGCGTGCTGCGGCTGGAATGGGTGCATGACAACCGCCCGCTGCTGCTGCCGGCGCCGTGTGCAGAGCAGGCAGAGGCCAAGGCAGAGGAGGCGCCGGCAGCCGCCCCCTTCCCGCCCGATCTGCGTGAAGACCTGGCCCGGCTGGCGCGCTCGGGCCAGGCCACGGCCCTGCGCGAGCGCCTGCGCCAGGCTCGCCAGCAGGCGCCCGCGCATGCCGCGCTGCTCGATGCGCTGCAGGCCTGCGCGAACCGCTTCGACTTCGATGCGCTGGCGCGCATGCTGCCGCGGCCCGAGCCAGAGGATGAAGAAGACGAAGAAAGAGAGGAGACCGATGAATGAGAACCCGCAAAGGCCACAGATGACGACCGCCAACAGCAGCAGCCACCCCAGCCACCCCCCTCACAACGCCCACGTCATCCTTGTGGTGGACGACGCGCTGGACAGCCTGCGCATGCTGTGCGACGCGCTGGCCGCCGAAGGCTACGTGGTGCTCGCCGCCCGCGACGCCGACGAGGCGCTGCAGCGCTTCGCCCTCACCGTGCCCGACGGCGTGCTGCTGGACGCCGTCATGCCCGGCATGGACGGCTTCACGCTGTGCCGCACGCTCAAGGCCACGCCGGCCTGGGCCCATGTGCCCGTGGTGTTCATGACCGGCCTGTCGGACACGGACCAGATCATCCGCGGCTTTGCCAGCGGTGGCGTGGACTACGTGGTCAAGCCGCTGCGCATCCCCGAGGTGCTGGTGCGCCTGGCCACCCATGTGCGCAATGCCCGCGCCACGCGCCAGGCGCAGGAGGCCGTGGACGTGGCGGGGCTGGGCGTGGTGGTGCTCGACGGCCAGGGCCGCGTGGCCTGGCGCTCGCCCCAGGCATCGCGCTGGCTGGAGGAGGCCTTTGCGGACCAGCCCTTCCCGCTGGAGGCGGCCGGGGACTGGCTGGCCGGCGCCCGCCAGCCGGATCCGTCCGGCCAGGCGGATCAGGAGGGCCGGTCCGCTCCCCAGGATCTGGCGCTGGCCCTGGCCGATGGCCGCCAGCTGCTGGCGCGCCACATGGGCGCCAGCGGCCTGGGGGAGTCGATGGTGCTGCTCAGCCACGAGGCGCCGCAGACGCCGGCCGCGCGCCGGCTGCAGCAGGTGGCGCTCACCCCGCGCGAGACCGAGGTGCTGTCATGGCTGAGCAAGGGCAAGACCAACCGCGACATCGCCGACATCCTGGGCATGAGCCCGCGCACGGTGAACAAGCACCTGGAGCACATCTTCGAGAAACTCGGCGTGGAGACCCGCACGGCCGCCGCCGCCGTGGCCGGTCAGTTGCTGCAGGCCGGCTCGCCCTGAGCACGCGGTGCCACCGCAGCGGGCGCCGAGGCCGAGGCGGGCAGGCCGAACACATGGTCGAAGCACCAGTTGAAGACATAGGTGTAGACCAGGAAGAAGACCAGCAGGCCGGCCTCCATCACCGTGGCCTCCCACAGCGTGACGCCGAACCACCAGGCCATCAGCGGGATCAGCACCATGGCCAGACCGCCCTCGAAGCCCAGGGCGTGCACCACGCGGCGCATCACCGAGCGGCCCTTGACGCTCTGGCGCGCCTCCCACTGCTCGAACAGGTGGTTGAAGGTCAGGTTCCAGACGATGGCCAGCGTGGAGGCGGCAATCGCCATGCCGCCCGAATGCCCGGCGCTCTGGCCGATGGCCATGAACAGCAGGCTGGAGGCCGCGATGGCGATCAGTTCATACAGGGTCACGAAGACCACTTTGCGCTTGGGCCCCTGGAGGCCCTTTTGGTGTGTCTGCAAGGTCATAGGGGGCGCAGTTTATTTGTCCGCAATTGAACGTTAAAGTCAGATTCTTTCAATAAAACTGACAGATTCCCACCATGTCCTTCCCCGCCGACCAGGTGCCGCTGTTCCTTGCCGTGCTGGACCACGGCTCGTTTTCTGCCGCCGCACGCCGGCTGGGGCGCGTGCCCTCGGCCGTGAGCATGGCCATCGCCCAGCTGGAGGCCGAGCTGGACCTGCAGCTGTTCGACCGCAGCGGCCGCGAGCCCCGGCCCACGGCGGCGGCGCGCGCCCTCGAGCCCCAGGCCCGGCTGCTGGCCGCCCAGCTGCAGCAGCTCAACCACCAGGCGCTGGCCCTGCACCAGGGGCTGGAGGAGCGGCTGACCCTGGTGATCGCGCCCGAGCTGCTGTCCACGGCCTGGGCCGCGCCGCTGCAGCCGCTGGTCGAGGAATTCCCGGGGCTGGAGGTGGAAGTGCTGGTGGCCGCCCAGGTCGATGCGCTCAAGGAACTGCACTCGGGCCGCGCACATCTGGCCCTGGTCTTCGAGCGCCCGGCCATCGACGGACGCGAGGATTTCCAGGAGATGGGCCAGGAAACCATGGTCGCCGTGATGGCGGCCAGGCACCCGCTGGCCCGGCAACTGGGCGTGGACGGGCAGCAGCGCCTGGATGTGGGCCAGCTGGCCGGCGCGCGCCAGATCCTGCTGGCCAGCCGCGACCTGGCCCATACCGATCCGCGCTTCGTGTTCTCGCACCAGCTGTGGCGCACCGACAGCCATCTGGCGGCCCTGTCGCTGATCTCGGCAGGCCTGGGCTGGGGGTGGCTGCCCTTCAGCGTCGCCGAGCCGCTGCTGCAAACGGGCGCGCTGCTGCGCATTCCGCTGTGCAACATCAGCAACGGCACCCAGCTGTTCGTCGACTGGGTGTGGTCCAAGGAGCGTCCGCTGGGGCTGGCGGCGCGACGGTTCGTGGAGCAGCTGCAGATGCCGGTGCATCCGCTGCCAGACAGCGCCGCGGATCGCATCGGGTAGCATCTCACGCCATATCGGATCAAGAATCCACATCTCCAGCATCAGGTACACAAGAGGAAGGGAAAACATGTTCTTTGATCATCAGTACAGCAAGACCGCCATCGCACTGGCTCTGGGCGCCGTTCTGGCCGGTTGCGGCGGAGGAGGAGGCGGCGGCCCGTCCGGCCCGTCTACCCAGTTGACGGCCGCCTGCTCGGGCTCGGCCTGCGGCGCCGCCGATGCCACCACCTACTCGGGCCAGGGCGTGGGGGTCTGGAGCTACACCAACACCACGCAGGCCGAGCAGCAGATCCCCGTGGGCCTGACCAATCTGGGGAGCAAGCAGGTCACGCTGATCTACACCAACAACGGCGACGCCAGCGTGCCCATGCCCGCACTGACGCTGACACCGCCCGCGGCGACCACCGCCACGGCACAGAAAAGCCTCAGCGCCGCATCCGCAACGGGCAACCAGATTCCCGAGCGCATCCGCAACTTCAAGCCCCGCCTGACGGCAGCGGACACGCAGGCGCGGCCATCCATCAAGCAGCAGGCAGCGGCCATCCTGCCCGTGGGCAGCCAGCGCAGCTGGTTCGTGGAAACCGGCAGCTCGAAAATCGAAACCCGCCAGGCCACGCTCAGGCGCCAGGCCAGCGTGCCCACGCCCACCGGCACCCGCACCATCAACGTCTGGCTGGAAAACAGCGAGTACGACGCGGCCAAGGTCAGCGATGCCATGCTCGACACGCTGGTCCAGCGATTCACCAGCGGCTCCGACGCGGTCTATCCCCTGATCACGGGGCTGTCTGGCGAGCCCTGGGGAACGCACTCCTACAGCGACCTCATCGACCCCGACCAGCCCCTGGACATCGTGTTCGTGAATTTCGTGCCGGACCGCACCCCGTACGGGCTGCTGGGCTATTTCTGGTCGCTGAACAACTTCAAGGCAGACCCTGCAGATCCCGATGTCAAGTACAGCAACCAATCGCTGTCCTTCTACATGGACACGGAGACGCTGTACCTGGACCCTGCCGCCGGCATGACCAACCAGATCAGCACGCTGTCCCATGAGTTCGTCCACATGACGAACTTCTACCGCCGCAGCGTCCAGCTGCCCAAGCCGGGAACCGACTACGCGTTCGACACCTTCCTGGAGGAAATGAGCGCCATGATGGGCGAAGACATCGTGGCCCAGCGCGTCACACCGGGCTTCAACTCCATCGCCAGCGGACGCGTCCCCTCCTGGCTGTCCCGCTCGGGTTTCAACTGCGATCCCGCCGCCTGGAGCGCCGACACCGTCGCGCCCTGCTTCGGCTACGACGTCAACGGCAGCCTGGGCGCCTACCTGGTGCGCCAGTACGGCGTGGGCTTCTACAAGCAGCTGCTGAGCAACACCACGTCCACCGACTCGCTGCAGGTGCTGGGCAATGCCATACAGCAAGCCGGCGGTCCCACGCTGCCGGTCGCCATCCAGCGCTGGGGCGCCAACATCGCACTGCTGCCCGGCGATGTGCCCAGCGGCTATGGCTGGCCCGCGCGCACGGAGCAGGGCTTCACCCTGGCGGCGATCAACGGCAGCAGCCTGGCGTCTTCCCGGGTCCTGCCCACCACGGTGCCGGTGAACCTCAATGCGCGCGGCCATTTCCCCTTCCTGCGTCAGCCTGATGCGCAAGGCACCTACCAGGAACAGCTGCGTGTTCCGGCAGGCAGCACGCTGACAGCCGTCGTACGCTGAACGCCATGAACCACGCACACCCGACTGCCTCCGCCCGCGGCCTGCGCCGCAGTCTGCCGCTGCTGCTGGCCAGCGGCCTGGCCCTGCTGAGCGCCTGCTCGGCGCCGGCTTCGCCCGCCGCCAGCGCGGCTGCGCCAGCCTCGGGCGCGGCGTCCGAACCGGGCCAGCCCCTGACCCTGCAAGGCCGCCTGGTGCTGCGTGGCAATGCGCCCCATGAGCAGCCCGTGCTGCAGACCGCCTCCGGCGAGACCTGGCAGCTCAAGGGCCTGAGCGCCGAGCAGGTTGCGCAGTGGCAGCGGCAGAACGTGGAGGTCCGGGGCCAGCCCGGCCCCAGGCCCGCCGCTGGCGCCGCGCCTTCGATGGCGCCGCCGCAACTGCAGGTGCAATCCATTCGCGCCCAGCCCTGACCTTCCCCGCTCACCCACCGCTCAAGCCATGGACGCCTTCAACCCTTTCTCCAGCCGCGATGCGGCCGTGCAAAAGCTCTGGGAGCAATGGCAGCCGCGCTCGGCCAGGTCCGACAAGGACAAGGACAGGCCCATTGCCCTGGCCGACTTCGACCCTGGCGCCAAGCCCTTTTCCAATGGCAACGGCAAGGCCGAGGACAAGGTCGCCGTCGAGGCCCTGGCCGAGGAACTGGATGCGCTGCAGAACCTGCTGTACGCCGACCGCCGCTACAAGCTGCTCGTCGTGCTGCAGGGCACGGACACGGCGGGCAAGGACGGCACCATCCGTGGCGTCTTCGGCCGCATGAGTGCGCTGGGCGTGCACGCCGTGGGCTGGAAGGCCCCCACCGAGGCCGAGCGTGCCCATGACTATCTGTGGCGCATCCACCAGCAGGTGCCTGCCGCTGGCGAAATCACGGTCTTCAACCGCAGCCACTACGAGGACGTGCTGGTGCCCGTGGTCAACGGCTGGATCACGCCCGAGCAGCAGCGCCAGCGCTTTGCCCACATCAACGACTTCGAGCGCATGCTCAGCGAGACGGGCACCGTGGTCGTCAAGTTCCTGCTGCACATCGGCGCCGACGAGCAGCGCGCGCGCCTGCAGGAGCGCCTGGACGACCCGGCCAAGCACTGGAAGTTCGACGAGAACGACATGAAGGTGCGCACGCAGTGGAAGGACTACCAGCAGGCCTACGGCCAGCTGCTGGGCGCCACGCACACGCCCTGGGCGCCCTGGACCATCGTGCCCGCCGACTCCAAGACGCACCGCAACCTCATGATCGCCACCTTGCTGCGCGAGGTGATGCGCAACCTGGACCTGCGCTTTCCCGAGGGCGATCCGGCCCTCAAGGACTACAAGATCACCTGATCACTCGATGGCCTGCCTGAAGCCTCACAGCTGCAGGCGGGCCTCGGCGAGGCCGTCCAGCTCGGCCACCACCAGGTCACCGGCCTGGGCAAACGCCAGGCCATTCCACGTGCCCGTGGTCACCACCGTGCCTGCGGGCACGCTGCCATAGCGGCGCACCAGTTCCTGCAGCCAGCCGGCCAGCAGCCACAGCGGATCGCCCAGCGGATGCGTGCCGGTGAACGCCTGCAGCGGCGCCGCGCCCACGCGCAGCCGGCAGACCTGGGCAGACCAGTCCCGCGGCGACTCGCGTGGCAGCAGCCGCGAAGCGTCCTGCCACGGCCCCAGCACCAGGGCGCCATGGCACAGGCCGTCGGCGGCCAGCAGCAGCGGCGGCGCCTTCAGGTGCTGGCGCCAGCGCGTATCCACCACCTCGATGGCGGCCGTGATGCCGTCGATCAACTCCAGCCCCTCGCCGGGCTGCAGCGCGGCAGCCATCTCGGCCGTCACCTCGCGGCCCAGGCGCAGGGCGATCTCGGCCTCGATGCCGCGCAGGTGCAGCGGCGCGCCGCCAGCGACCGAGGGGCTGGCCCAGACGCCTTCTTCGGGCAGCGGCGCATGGGTCAGCGGGGCATCGCGGCGCGGCGCGCCAGACTTCCAATAGCCCGGAACGCGGCCCGGTCCCTGCTGGCTGCCGGCCACGCGCCAGCCCAGGGCGGGCGCCATGGCGGCCTGCACGGCCTGTGCATCTGCGGGCGTGCGCACCACATCGGCCCAATCGTCGGCGTCCAGCAATTCGCCGTTGTGGCGGGCCTGGAGCAGCGCATGGGCCAAGGCTGTGGGAGTGCGGGGCGTGTTCGTCATGGAGCGGCTTTCCTGGAGTGCATCGGTGGGTCTCAAGCGGCCTCGATTGTCCGCCGGACAAGGCGCTCCCAGGGTTATGCATTAAATGCATAAGGCTCTCGCTCATAAGGCGTTGGACAGCGCATAGCCCCGGGAATAAGCTCAAAACCCTCAGACAACTCTTGTGTGGAACCACCATGCAGCAACCCGCTTCGGCCGGCGTTACCAACCACGCCATCCCTTCCTACCTGCAGGCCGACCACCTCGGCCCCTGGGGCAACTACCTGCAGCAGGTCGATCGCGTCACGCCTTACCTGGGCCACCTCGCCCGCTGGGTCGAAACCCTCAAGCGCCCCAAGCGCATCCTGATCGTCGATGTGCCGATCGAGCTGGACAACGGCACCATCGCCCACTACGAAGGCTACCGCGTTCAGCACAACCTGAGCCGCGGTCCCGGCAAGGGCGGCGTGCGCTTCCACCAGGATGTGACCCTGTCCGAAGTCATGGCCCTGTCGGCCTGGATGTCGGTCAAGAACGCGGCCGTCAACGTGCCCTACGGCGGCGCCAAGGGCGGCATCCGTGTCGATCCCAAGACGCTGTCGCGCGGTGAGCTGGAGCGCCTGACGCGCCGCTACACCAGCGAGATCGGCCTGCTGATCGGCCCCTCCAAGGACATCCCCGCGCCCGACGTCAACACCAATGGCCAGATCATGGCCTGGATGATGGACACGTACTCCATGAACACCGGCGCCACCGCCACCGGCGTGGTCACGGGCAAGCCCGTGGACCTGGGCGGCTCGCTGGGCCGCGTCGAGGCCACCGGCCGCGGCGTGTTCACCGTGGGCGTGGAAGCGGCCAAGCTGACCGGCCTGTCGGTCCAGGGCGCGCGCATCGCCGTGCAGGGCTTCGGCAACGTGGGCGGCACGGCAGGCAAGCTGTTCGCCGACGTGGGCGCCAAGGTCGTGGCCGTGCAGGACCACACCGGCACCATCCACAACGCCAATGGCCTGGATGTACCGGCCCTGCTGGCCCACGTGGCCGCCAAGGGCGGCGTGGGCGGCTTTGCCGGCGCCGAGGCCATGGACGCTGCCGACTTCTGGAGCGTGGACTGCGACATCCTGATCCCCGCCGCACTGGAAGGCCAGATCACCAAGGACAACGCCGGCAAGATCAAGGCCAAGATGGTGATCGAGGGCGCCAACGGCCCCACCACCACCGAGGCCGACGACATCCTGACCGAAAAGGGCGTGCTGGTGCTGCCCGACGTGCTGGCCAATGCCGGCGGCGTGACGGTGAGCTACTTCGAATGGGTGCAGGACTTCTCCAGCTTCTTCTGGAGCGAGGACGAGATCAACGCCCGCCTGGTGCGCATCATGCAGGACGCCTTCGCGGCCATCTGGCAGGTGGCCCAGCAGCACGGCGTGACGCTGCGCACCGCCACCTTCATCGTGGCCTGCCAGCGCATCCTGCATGCGCGCGAGATGCGGGGACTGTATCCTTGATCACCCCCTGAGGCGCTGACGCGCCTTCCCCCTCTCTGCTTGCTTCGCAAGGGAGGGGGACGATGCCCTCGCCGCGAGGCGGCTCTTGCTCGGCATCTCCCGCTTGGGGCCGCGCCAGTTTTTGGCGCTGTGCACCACACGGTCAATGAAAGGCGCTTCGGCGCCTTTTTTCTTGTGGCCGCCTTTTCGGCAAGGGGTTAGCACGCGTTCCAGTGGGCCTAAGCGCGGGTTTCCGAATGGCGAAGCGGATCTCCAGTCAAACCCTGGTGCCCTGGGGCCCAGGGTTTTCTATCGTTGCGGGCAGTGAACTGGAGACTGCCCATGACCGTCCGCCGCAGCCTGCTGGCCTTGCTGGCCGCTTTGCCTTTTTTCTCCCTGGCTCCTGCCGCCGCGCTGGCGGCGGCCTGGCCTGAACGCCCCATCACCATCGTGGTGCCGGCCGCCGCTGGCGGCACCACGGACATTGCCGCGCGCGTGCTGGCCGAGAAGATGGGCAAGGACCTGGGCACCTCGGTGGTGGTGGAGAACAAGGGCGGGGGCGGCGGCAGCATCGGCACGGCCCAGGTGGCGCGCGCCAGGCCCGATGGCTACACGCTGCTCATGGGCAACATCGGCCCGGTGGCCATCAATTTCAGCCTGTACAAGCAGCTCAGCTACAAGGAAAGCGATCTGCGCGGCATCACCAATGTGATCTCGGTGCCCAACATCCTCGTGGTCCATGCGGATTCGCCCGTGCGCAGCGTGCGCGAGCTGGTGGAGCTGGCCAGGACCCGGCGCCTGAACGTGTCCACCTCGGGCGTGGGCCAGTCGCCGCACATGTCCTCGGAGATGTTCCGCCAGAAGGCCGGCATCGAGGTCACGCTCGTGCCCTTTCCCGGCGCCGCGCCTGCGGTCACGGCGCTGCTGGGCCAGCAGGTGGACTACATGATCGACAACCTGCCCAGCTCCATGCCGCACATCAGGAGCGGCAAGTTCCGCGCGCTGGCCATCACCAGCGCCACGCGCTCGGCCCAGTTGCCCGAGGTGCCCACCATGACCGAGGCCGGCGTGCCCATGCAGGTCACGGCCTGGTTCGGGCTGCTGGCACCGGCCGGCACGCCCGATGCCGTGGTCGGCCGCATCCAGGAATCTGCCCGGCGTGCCATGCAGACGGCCGAGGTGCGCCAGCGCTTTGCCGACCTGGGCGGCGTGCCCGGTGGCGAGACACCGGCGGAGTACGACGCCTTCATCGCCCAGGAACGCAAGAGCTGGGCCCAGATCGTCAAGGCCGCAGGCCTGTCGCTGGAATAGTTCTCCCCACTCGCCCCTCCCATGCAAGAAGACATCGCCTCCCTGCTGCGCCAGCCCTTTGGCTCGCTGCCCGAACTCGTCGCGCTGCAGGCCAGCCAGCGCCCCCGCCACACCGCCCTTGCCATGGATGGCCGCAGCCTCGACTACGCCGCGCTGCGCCTGGGCATGGACCGCGTGGCCCTGCGCCTGCAACGCCAGGGCCTGGGCCCCGGCGACGTGCTGGCCATCTGCGCGGGCAGCTCGCCCGAGTACGTGCTGGCCTTCCTGGGTGCGTTGCGCGCGGGCGTGGCCGTGGCGCCGCTGGCCCCATCGGCCACGGCCGGCCACCTGAGCGCCATGCTGGACAACTGCGGCGCCCGGCTGGTGCTGCGCGACGCGGACACCGCAGCGCAATGGCCGCTGCAGGCCGGACAGGATCTGCAATGCGTGGCCCTGGACGGCGCTGTCGAAGCCGGCATGCCGTGGTCGCAATGGCTGGCTGCGGACGAAGCGGACCATGGCACGGCACCCACGCCCATCCATCCCCAGCCCGACTGGCCCTTCAACGTCATCTACTCCTCGGGCACCACGGGCGTGCCCAAGGGCATCGTCCAGTCCTGGGCCATGCGCTGGGCCCACGTGCAGCGCGCCATCCACAACGGCTACGGGCCCGATGCCGTCTCGCTGTGCGCCACGCCGCTGTACTCCAACACCACCCTGGTCGCGGCCCTGCCCACGCTGGGCCTGGGCGGCACCCTGGTGCTGATGCGCAAGTTCGACGCGGCGCATTACGTGGAACTGGCCGGGCGCCACCGCGCCACCCACACCATGCTCGTGCCCGTGCAGTACCAGCGGCTGATGCAGTGCCCGGGGTTCGACGGTGCCGACCTGAGCCGCCTGCAGCACAAGTTCTGCACCAGCGCACCGTTCCATCCCGCGCTCAAGGCCGAGGTGCTGCGCCGCTGGCCCGGCGCGCTGATCGAGTACTACGGCATGACCGAAGGCGGCGTGCGCTGCGAGCTGCACTGCCATGACTTCCCCGACAAGCTGCACACCGTGGGGAGGCCGGGACCGGGCGCCGACATCCGCTTCATCGATGAGCAGGGCCGCGAACTGCCGCCCGGCGAGCAGGGCGAGATCGTGGGCCGCTCGGCCGGGATGATGAGCGGCTACCACCGCCTGCCCGACAAGACGCAGGAGGCCGAATGGTTCGATGCCCAGGGCCTGCGCTTCATCCGTAGCGGCGACGTGGGCCGCCTGGACGAGGACGGCTTCATCGTGCTGGGCGACCGCAAGAAGGACATGATCATCACGGGCGGCTTCAACGTCTACCCGAGCGACATCGAGTCCGTGCTGCTGCAGCACCCGCAGGTGGCCGAATGCGCAGTGATCGGCGTGCCCTCCGATGCATGGGGCGAGACCCCCGTGGCCTACGCCGTGGCGCGCCCGGATGCCACGCCCTCGGCCGCCGAGCTGCGCGAATGGCTCAACGCCCGCGTGGGCAAGACCCAGCGCGTGGCCGAGCTGCGGCTGGCCGCCAGCCTGCCGCGCAGCGAGATCGGCAAGGTGCTCAAGCGCGCGCTGCGCGAGCAGTACCAGGCCGGCGCCCTGTCCACTTCATGAAACGGAGTCCCCCCATGCCCATGTCCATGCCCATGCACCCACTCCCGCGCCGCCGCCTGCTGTCCTGCCTGGCCCTGGCGGCCTGCGCCCTGCTGGCCCCGGCCGCCCATGCTGCCGAGGCCTGGCCTGCCAAGCCCATCCAGCTGGTCATTCCCTATCCACCCGGCGGCAGTGCCGACCTCCTGGGCCGCCCGCTGGCCGTGCAACTGCAGCAGCAGCTGGGCCAGCCCGTGGTGCTGGAGTACAAGCCCGGCGCGGGCGGCACGCTGGCCTCGCAATACGTGGCGCGCGCCAGGCCCGATGGCTACACCGTGCTCATGGTGCTGGCCGCCCATGCCATCAACGACAGCCTCTATCCCAAGCTGCCCTACGACACCCGCCGCGACTTCGCGCCCGTGTCCCTGGTGGCCAACCTGCCCATGGTGGTCGCGGCCAGCAGCAAGCTGCCGGCAAAGAACATCCAGGATCTCATCCAGGCCGCCAAGGCCAACCCCGGCAAGCTCACCTTCGGCTCGGCGGGCAACGGCAACACGGGGCATCTTGCGGCCGAGTACTTCGGCTCCATGGCAGGCGTGCGCATGACCCATGTGCCCTACAAGGGCAGCGCGGGCGTGGTCAACGCCATGCTGGCCGGCGACATCGACCTGACCTTCGACAGCATCTCCACCTCCATGCCCCACATCCGCAGCGGGCGCATGCACGCGCTGGCCGTCACCAGCCCGCAGCGCTCGGCGCTGGCGCCCGAGGTGGCCACCATCCAGGAGCAGGGTATCGCAGGCTTCGACGTGACCGGCTGGTACGCCGTCATCGCGCCGGCCGGCACGCCCGCCGAAGCCACCCAGCGCCTGAGCCGCGAGATCGCCTCCGCCCTGCGCCAGCCCGCGCTGCAGGCCCAGCTGGCCGCCGGCGGCTACGAGCCCGTGGGCTCCACGCCCGAGGCGCTGCAGGCGCATATCGACAAGGAAATCACGCGCTGGGCCACTGTCGTCAAATCGACAGGTGCACGTGTGGATTGAAAGTCACCCCCTGAGCGGCTGCGCCGCTTCCCCCGTGTGCACGGCGCCCTCTCTCGCTTCGCGGGAGGGGGACGGCACCCTCGGTGCGGGACGGCCCTTCCTCGGTGCCCCGGAGTCGGTACACGCCAGTCTCGAGCGCCGCGCCCAATGCGATGATCATGTCCATGAATACACCCATCAAAGACCACCCGGCCAACCCCTTCGAAGGCGAGGCGCCCGGCATCCTCTTCGGCCTGCCCATGCCCATGGCCCGCGCCATGAAGCTCAGCGGCGAGCGCATCGGCGAGGACCGCGCCCAGGTCCGCATGGGCTTTCAACCGGACCAGGCCAACAGCCGCGGCGACGTGCACGGCGGCGCCATCGCCTCGCTGCTGGACTGCGCACTGGCCTCGGCCTGCCGCTCGCACGACCCCACGGCCTTCGGCGTGGCCACCATCGATCTCACGCTGCACTATGTCTCGGCCGGCAGCGGCGACCTCATCGCCACCGCCCACTGCGAGCGGCACGGCCGCTCCATCAGCTTCGCGCGCGGCGAAGTGCGCTCCGAGGACGGCACCCTGGTGGCCCTGGCCACAGGCACCTTCAAGCTGATGGCGCGTGGCGGGGCTCAGGCCTGAGTGATCACCTCTTTCGCTGGCGCACGGCACGCCCCCAGGAAATACCGCCTCATTTGAAGCGGTATTTTTTTGAAGACACTTATTGTTACCTCCCTGACAAGTACGAGAAAGATTCCACTATTCCCCCAAGAGCAATCTTGCCGTATGACTGCATTCCGGCAGGCTCGTACATACCCAAATGACTGGCAATTCACTCCAACAGGAATGATGGCTATTTCCCAGACATGCCTGGCCAGTCAATAATTGCCCTTCGACCCGGGGCTTACAGCCAGAATTCAACTGCCAGTGCATGTTGATTGAGCCAAGAACTCTCGCACTCAAGTCATCGCTTCATCATGAAAGGCAGAGATGGCAATGTACGGATTCTTGAGGGTTCACACAGACAGCAGAAAATCACCAGCCTTTGGCAATCCGGTGCCGTTCTGTTTTTGGAAATATCTTTCCAGCCCTATTTTCATTGTTTTTACTTTGATACTGGGCGTCTTTCCCCATGCCAACGCTGATACCCGGCTTGCCCGACCAGTTCCAGAATCCCAGCGGCTGATCATCGAGAACGATAATTTATCGGCGGACACGTTTTCATCCGCATGCCGGGGCGTGCCACCAGCGTTGATGCGCACCAGCAGGCGCGCCACCACATCGGTGGATCGGTGGGGTCGTCCTGCAGGGCACCTCCATAGGCGATCAGGCGCAACGTCCTGGCCGTGATCTCCTCGCGCGACAGCGGACAGCGTATTGCCCGGATCGCCCTTGGGCTCTTCCACGCGGCCGTGCAGCGTGGGGCCATCGGTGGTGAGCCCGGTGACCTTGCCGATCCAGCGCTGCGGGTAGGCGGCGTCGACCTCAGGTCAATCACACCATCATTCACAAGCATTGTTTCTATATGAAATATATGAAACAAATTATTCAATTCATGCGCTACATTCCGGGCGCCTTGCTTAGGAAGATAGGCCAAAGTCAGCGATGAATTGATTGCAATGCTAATCAAATAACCAGCGACAACCATTGCACGAATGCATTCAGCAGAGTCATAATCTTCATCCATCCAAAATAATCGCACCTCAAAAGAATCGATCAATGGAATCTTCTGGAGGTCGACACTATCGCGCTCCGCTCAAACTCGTATCATGAAAGATAGAAGATGGCAATAGATATGTTCTTGAAGGTATCTGGGGCTACAGGCGAATCACAGGACGCCCAGCACAAGGGATGGACGCATGCCACCTCATTCACCTGGGGTGCAGCCCAATCAAACAAGATGGCCTCCGGCGGAGGAGCAGGCGCAGGAAAAGTCTCATTCCACGATCTCAATATCGTAGCCATGATTGACAAATGCTACCCTGCGGTCCTCAAGCACTGCTCGACCGGCAAGCACATTGACCAAGTTGAAATCGACATGTGCAAAGCGGGTGGAGATCAAATGATCTTCGGCAAAATCACGTTATCCGACGTATTAGTGACATCCGTTTATGTCGATGGTATTGGAGCCAATGACATGGCAACTGTTCACTACACATTTCAGGCCGCGAAAATTAAAAATCAGTATTGGGAACAAAATAGCCATGGCGGCAAAGGTTCGGAAAGCCAAATGAGCTTCAACATCAAGGAAAATCGAGAGATCTAATAAATAAAATAATCAACAGCATATGATATCAAGCTACATAGGTATATGAGCACCATTCTCGTTTCATAGTAAAAATCGTTATCAGACCTACTAGATAATGCGGAGTAACCAATGCCAGAATTAAGCGGACCTGCTTGGGTCGGTCGGTTTCCAACAAGCACAAGCACAAACGATCTTTCAGGAAATTTCAGAAATAACGTCGATCGCTTCATTTCTGCGCTTGAAGCCGGTGGTGCTCGCGTTAGCATATCCGCCACTTTACGCCCTCCGGAAAGAGCATATCTGATGCATTACTCTTGGCGAGTTGCTCGAGAGAATCTGGCCCCTGATTCAGTACCAGCCTTGGCAGGAGTTGATATAGATTGGGTGCATACAAATGGCGCAGGAGAAACCGACATAAGTGTTTCACGCGTTGCCGCTCGACAAATGGTGGCTGGCTACGAAATCGTCTACAAACCGGCTCTCTCCTCGAATCACACTCTTGGTAGAGCAATTGACATGACGATCACCAACTACGTCGGCAAAACATTCAACGATGCGTCCAACAGAGCTACCAAGGTGAATTCAGCAGTTGATCTTCATACATTGGGTGCAACTTTCGGCGTGAAGAAGCTAGCTTCCGATCCACCACACTGGTCCGACAATGGCCACTAATTCCAATGACCGCATCGCCTCTGTGCGAGTCCTCTCGTTCATCATCTATCTCACCTACACGGCCGCAGCACAAGCCAGTGCCTCCTTTCCCCCCATCAGCCTTCTCGACGCCCGCAAACCACAAGCCGCCATCGCAGTATCGGGCGGCTCCATAGCAGCCACGGGCCAGCAGCACTACTTTCGTCTGGCGCCTGAAACCAGCCAGACACCCGAATGCTGCGTCACCACAGGTCAACCGGCGGAAAGCAGCATCCTGCGCTACCAGGGCAAAACGGGCACGGAGGCTGTTGCAGCGGATGCACGTGCGGCGTTGTTCATGCCACCCGTCGCCGAGGGATTCATTGGCCTGCAACTGGCCGAGGGTGCGAGAGTCCGGGTGCTGGGTCCGCAGCGCCTGCTTGTCTGGTGGCCGGATCGGCCGGGGCTGACGCGGGTGGATCACTGCCTGTCCCGCGAAGGCCTGCATGTGCAGTGGCGTGAGCAGGTGGCAAGCGGAAGATGGGCAGGCGCGCAGCACTACTACCTGCCGCTGGGCATGGACGTGGAGCCCGACTGCGCCCCACCTGCCCGATAGCGCGCGCCGTGCCTTGCCCCCAGATCGCGGCGCGCACAAGGAAAGCGCATGCCGCGCTTTCCTTTTCACTCAAGCGGTCAGAGCCGCTTTTCCTTGGCCTCGATCAGCTTCTGCATCAGTTCGCAGACCTGCCTGGCCTGTTCCTGCGTGATGTCGATGTTCTCGATCACCGAGCGCTTGAACTGGATGCCGTTGACTGCGCCGCTGTTCTCGATGAAGCCCAGCGTCAGGGTGCGGTTCAGGAAGTAGATGACGGCGGCGATGCCCCAGCCGATCAGCATGACCACCAGGCCTGCAAAGAAGCTCTGGGCCATCATGGACCCGCCCATGAACAGCGACAGGGCACCGATGGCCAGCGCCGTCTTCCAGGGCTTGTGATAGCCGTAGTAGGTGGAGCAGATGCCCTGCAGGGGGATCAGGCGCGACTGGGTGCCCGACAGCGAGGCGCTGCTGAACTCCAGGCGCTCGCTGCCCACGCGGATGGTGGTGGTGGGATCGATGTTGACCTTGGACAGGATCCAGGCGACCAGACCGCCTTCGCGGCCTGTGATGGCAATGTGGTTGCCCTTGTCGTCCATGGGTTGCTCGCTGGCCTTCCAGGCCTTGATGACCAATGCACTCACGGTAATACCCCCTCTTGAATGTTTGAGAAACCACGGGCTGTCCCGTCATGGCATTGCACCACCGGGGCCGCCTGAGGAGGGGCGATTACAGCACAGGGCGTGGGTGCAGCCTCGGGCAGCCAGGGCCGCTGTGCGCCATCAACCGGGCTGCACCCCCGCCGCCTGCAGCAGCCGCCCCCAGACTGGCGCCTCCTGCGCCCAGGCCTTGCCGAAGCGCTGGGGCGTGTCGTCATCCACGGGCACGAAGCCGGCCGCGATGATGCGGGCCGTGCCTTCGCGGCTGGCCACGGCGCGGTTGGAGATCTCGCCCCATTGCCGCGTGAGGTCGGCCGGCAGGCCCCTGGGGCCGGCGATGGCCAGCCAGCCCGACAGTTCCATGGCCTCGTGGCGGTAGCCGGCCTCGGCAAAGGTGGGCACCTCGGGCAGCAGGGGCACGCGGCGCGTGCCGGTGACGGCCAGGGCGCGCAGCTTGCCTGCATCGATATGGGGCTTGAGCGTGAGCAGGCTGCCCATGCCGATGGGGATGCGTCCGCCCAGCATGTCCTGCACCATCAGCGCCTCGCCCCGGTAGGCCGCATGCGCCATGCCGGCACCGGCCATGTCGCTGAGCACGGCGCAGGCCAGGTGGCCGTGCGAGCCTATGCCGTAGGAGCCATACGAGAGCTTGCCCGCGTTGGCCTGGGCCCAGGCCATGAATTCGCGCAGGTGGGTGGCGGGCACGTCGGCCGTGACCACCAGGGCGATGGGCGCCATGCACACGCGCGACAGGGGCGTGAGGTCGGTCAGCGGGTCGTAGGCGGTCTTCTTGTAGAGGTATTTGTTGGTGAGCATGGTGGAGGTGGTGCCCAGCAGCAGGGTGAGCCCGTCGGGCGCGGAGCGGACCACCATCTCGCCGCCGATCAGTCCGGCCGCACCGGGCTTGTTGTCCACCACCACGGTCTGGCCCAGCTGCTGGGCCATGCGCTCGCCCAGGATGCGCGCAATCACGTCGGTGGCGCCGCCCGCCGCAAAGGGCACGACGATGCGCACGGGCCGCGTGGCAAAGCCGGCCTGCGCCAGCACGCTGGCGGGCCCTGCCGCCGCGGCGCCGGCCGCCAGGGCCAGCGCCTGGCGCCGATTCAATCGGTCATCCAGTCGGTCATCAAATCGGTCCTTCAATTGGCCGTTGAATCCGCTGTTCGATGCCGTCCCCGAGATCACTGCCATCACACGCTCCTTTGCCTGGGTGCCTCCATGGGCGGAGACACCGGATCAAGAAACCGCCGTCTCGAAATCAATCGAGTTGGCCAAGCGTATTCGAGGCAGATGGATTCACCATCAGGGAAATCATTGGACTGCTTGCACCAGAATCAGAAAACTCTTGATGAAAACCGGCCTTTCAGTCTCATTTTCATCAAGATCGTGCTGCAGGTCTCTGTTGCGCCCAGGCATGGCGCAGCAGCACCTGTTCGGCCTGCTTGAGCACGGGCGCATCGACCATGCGGCCGTCCAGCACGCAGACGCCGCCTCCGGCCTCGGCCAGGGCCTGGCGCAGGCGCTGCGCGTGGGCCACGGCCGCTGCATCGGGGTCGAAGACGGCGTGCAGGGGCTGGACCTGGGCCGGGTGGATGCACAGCTTGCCGCCAAAGCCCATGCGCCGCGCGCGTGCCGCGTCCTGGGCCAGCCGCTCGGGGTTGCGCGTGTCCACCGTCACGCCGTCCACGGCCGCGCCGATGCCGGCGCGGCGCGAGGCCAGGACCAGGGCCATGCGCATGGGCAGCAGTTCTTCCTCGCCCTGCTCGCAGGCCATGCCCGCATCGACCTGGAAGTCCAGGTGGCCGAAGGCCAGGCGAGCCACCTGGGGCGCGGCAGCCAGGGCGTCGGCCGCGTCCAGGCCGGCCACGCTTTCGATGAGGGGCAGCACGGCCGCCCGTGCACCCGCAGCCTGGGCCACCGCATGCAGGGTCCGGGCGCGCTCGGCCTTGGAGACCATGGCGCCGGCCACGCCCTGCTCCACCAGCTGCGCCAGCGCGCGCAGGTCATCCGCATGCCAGGGCGTACCCTCGGCGTTGATGCGCACCAGCAGGCGGGCACGGGCCGGGCCTTCGAGCGCACCCACGGTCTGGGCCAGCGCCTGGCGGGCGCCGTCCTTGTCGGCCGGGGCCACGGCGTCCTCCCAGTCGGCGATGACCATGTCGGCGCCGCTGTCCAGGGCCTTGCCCAGGCGCTCGGTCCGCGTGGCGGGGACGAAGAGAAAGGAAGTGGCCTGTCGCGCCAGATCGTGCATGCGGATGTCCTTGGGAGAGCGGTTTATTCGGCCGAGACGCCTGCGGCCTTGATGACCTTGTCCCAGCGCGCCACCTCGGCCTGCAGGTGGGTGCGCAGGCCTTCCGGCGTGGCCTTGTCGGGCGTGACCAGGTCGGAGCTGAGTTCGGCGATGCGTTTCTTGACGTTCTCGTCCTTGATGGCCACGTTCAGCGCCTTGTTGATGGCCATGACCACCTCCTTGGGCGTGCCCTTGGGCGCGTACATGCCGTGCCAGACCTTGACGTCGAAGCCCTTGAGGCCCTGCTCGTCCAGCGTGGGGATGTCGGGCAGCGAGGACAGGCGCTTGGGCGTGGTCACGCCGAAGACCTTGGCGCGCTGGCCGTCCTTGATCACGGGCACGGTCTGCGTGGTCTGGTCGCACAGCAGGTCCACCTGGCCGCCCATGAGGTCGTTCATGGCCGGGCCTGCGCCCTTGTAGGGCACGGTGGTGAGCTTGACGCCCGCCTGGTGCATGAACAGCATGCCGCACAGCTGGGAGACGGCGCCGATGCCGGCATTGGCCAGCGAGACCTTCTCCTGGTTCTTCTTCACGTAGTCCAGCAGCTCGGCAAAGTTGTTGGCCGGGAAGTCCTTGCGCGACAGCAGGGTCATGGGCACGTCCAGCACCTGGCCGATGTACTCGAAGTCCTTGAGCGGGTCATAGGGCAGCTTCTTGTACAGCGCAGGCGCCGTGGCCATGCCCATGTGGTGGATGAGGATGGTGTAGCCGTCGGCCTTGGCCTTGGCCACGCGGTTGGGCGCAATGGTGCCGCCCGCTCCCACGGTGTTCTCGACCAGCACGCTCTGGCCCAGCACCTGGCCCATGGGCACGGCCAGCAGGCGCGCCACCACATCGGTGGGGCCGCCAGCGCTGTAGGGCACGACGAGGACGACGGGCTTCTCGGGCCAGGCCGCGGCCAGGGCGCCGGTGGTCGCCCCGCCGGCGGCAAGGGCGCAGGCGGCGGCCGCTGCGTAAACGAGGCGGCGGCGGAAAGAAGTGGTGCGTTGCATGGTTTGTCTCCTGTGCACTTTGGTGGAAGCGGGAGGCGCTCTGTGGTGGCGCCTTTCCCATGGATTCGCCGGCCGGGGCCGGCGCGAAAACTCAGTCAAGAACTCAGTCAAGCAGGCGCTGCACGCGCGGCCAGTGCGCGATCTGCCACAGCCGCGCTACAGCGGCCTGTGCGGGGTCGTCCTGCAGGGCACCGCCATAGGCGATCAGGCGCAGCGCCTTGGCCGTGATCTCCTCGCGCGACAGCGTGTTGCCCGGATCGCCCTTGGGCTCTTCCACGCGGCCGTGCAGCGTGCGGCCATCGGTGGTGAGCACGGTGACCTTGCCGATCCAGCGCTGCGGGTAGGCAGCATCGACCTCGGGGTCCAGCACCATGCCCACCTTCTCGCGCAGGGCCACGGTGGTGGCGGCCAGGTATTCGTTGTCGAACTCGTCCAGGCCCGCATGGCCGTGGCGCGCGGCCAGCGCCAGCACCGTACCCATGGAGAACTTGCTCTGGTGCACCGTGCCGGGATCGACCACGGGGCCCAGCACGTCGATGGCGCCCTGGTGCACGTGGCAGGTGACCTGCGCCAGGTCGGCGGGGGCCAGGCCGTGGTCCTGCATGACCTGCAGCAGCGCGTCGGCGGCCGGGTGCGTGTGGCGGCAGGAGGCATGCCATTTGAACGAGGTCTCGGCCGTGGCCCAGCGCGTGCCGATGCCGTCCGTGAGGCGCGTGGGATCGGCGTCCGTGGACATGCCTGCCGCCAGGCCCTGCGGCCCGGTGAAGATGTCCTGCGCACCGGTGAATCCGTCCCGGGCCAGGTAGGCCGACATCAGGCCCGCAGCGGCCGCATGCGCCGTGTGCAGCTGCTTGCTGTCGGCGCCCGTGCGCAGGAACTCCCACAGCCCTGCCGACTGCGTGCCGGCCGAGCCGAAGGCATGCTGCATCTGCGCGGGCGTGAGGCCCAGCAGCCGGCCCACGGCGGCCGCGGCAGCCAGGGTGCCGGCCGTGGCCGTGGTGTGGAAGATGCGGTAGTGGCTGCGGCCCAGGAACTCGCCCACGCGGATGCCGACCTCGTAGCCGGCCACGCAGGCGGCCATGAGTTCGGCGCCGCTGGCGCCGATGCTCTGCGCCACGGCCAGCGCGGGCGGGAAGACCACGGCCGCGGGGTGGAAGACCGAGCCGTTGTGCACATCGTCCTGCTCGGCCACATGCGAGGCCGCGGCATTGGCCAGGGCCGCCATCATGGGCGAGGTGGTGTCGGCACTGCCCAGGATCTCGCTAGGCCCCTGCGCCGGCCCCTGGGACAGCGCAAAGCGCGTGATGCTCTGCACGGGACGCGCGCCCTGGCCTGCGAGCACGGAGCCGAACCAGTCCACCCAGAGGTCTTCGGCGCGCTGCTGCACGGCGGCGGGAACGTCGTCCCAGCGCAGCGAGGCAGCGAATTGGGCCAGCGGATGGATGCTCACTTGGGTGTCGTTTTTCATGGGTTGGGTCTCCGGCGCATTCTTGGGCATGCGCCCTGGTTTCAGGGGGCGGTTTTTCCCGGGGGCGGGCACAGGGCGGCGATGCGCTCGGCGCTCCAGCCCAGCTCGGCCAGGATGGCGGCGCTGTGCTCGCCCACGGCGGGCACGGCCTCCATGCGGTAGTCGAAGGCGCTGTTGGCGCCGGGCGGCAGCAGGGCCTGCACGGGCCCGGCCGGCGTGTCCACGCTGCGCCAGCGCTGGCGTGCGGCCAGCTGCGGGTGGCTCCAGAGTCCGGCCATGTCGTTGACGCGCGCATTGGCAATGCCGGCCGCATCCAGCCGCTGCACCACCTGGGCGGCATCCAGCGCGTTGAACACACCCAGGATCAGCGCGCGCAGCTCCTCGCGGTTGGCGTTGCGGCGCGCATTGCTGTCGAAGCGCGCATCCGCGGCCAGCGCGGGCTGCAGCAGCACCTGTTCGCAAAAGAGCTTCCACTCGCGTTCGTTTTGCAGACCCAGCATCACCGTGCCACCGTCACCCAGGTCCTTGCCGGCCTCGAACGGCCCATAGGGATAGATGCTGGCGTGCGAGGCGCCGGTGCGCGGCGGCGGCGGCGCGCCGTCGAAGGCGTAGTACATGGGGTAGCCCATCCACTCGCCCAGCGCCTCCAGCATGGACACGTCGATGTGGCTGCCCTCGCCCGTGCGCCCGCGCAGCAGCAGGGCCGACAGGATGTTGGTGTACGCATACATGCCGGCCGCGATGTCGGCCACCGAGATGCCGGCCTTGGACGGTACCTCGGGCGTGCCCGTGACCGAGAGAAAGCCCGCCTCGCTCTGGATCAGCAGGTCGTAGGCCTTCTTGTCGCGGTAGGGGCCGTCGGCGCCGTAGCCGCTGATGTCGCAGACGATGAGGCGCGGGAAGCGCTCGCGCAGAGCCGCATAGGACAGGCCCATGCGCGCGGCCGCGCCGGGCGCCAGGTTCTGCACCAGCACGTCTGCACCCTCCAGCAGCTGCAGCAGCGCCTGCATGGCCTCGTCCTGCTTGAGGTCCAGCGCCAGGCTCTGCTTGCTGCGGTTGATCCAGGTGAAGTGCGAGGACTGGCCCTGCACGCGCTGGTCATAGCCGCGCGCAAAGTCGCCGCTGCCGGGCCGCTCGACCTTGATCACGCGCGCGCCCAGGTCGGCCAGCTGGCGCGTGCAAAACGGTGCGGCCACCGCATGTTCCAGCGAGACGACGGTGGTGCCGTCAAGCGGCCGAAGACTTTGCTTTTTCATATTGAAAATCCATTGCACTTTGGCGCCGCCTGTGCAACTGGCACGGCCCAAGGCCAGGGACACCGAGGAAGGGCCGCCCCGCTCCGAGGGTGTCGTCCCCCTTTGGGGGAAGGCGCGTAGCGACTCAGGGGGTACTTCATTTCAGAACGAGCGGGGGAGACCGAGGATGTGCTCGGCCACGTAGGAATAGATCAGGTTCGTGGAGATCGGCGCCACCTGGTACAGGCGCGTCTCGCGGAACTTGCGCTCCACGTCGTATTCGCAGGCAAAGCCGAAGCCGCCGTGGAACTGGATGCAGGCATTGGCCGCCTCCCAGCTGGCCTTGGCCGCCAGGTACTTGGCCATGTTGGCCTGGGCGCCCATGGCCTGGTTGGCGTCGAACATCTCGCAGGCCTTCCAGCGCATGAGGTTGGCGGCCTCGACCTCGATGAAGGCATCGGCAATGGGGAACTGCACGCCCTGGTTCTGGCCGATGGGGCGGCCGAACACGTTGCGGTCGCGCACGTAGTTGGTCACGCGGTCCAGGAACCAGTAGCCGTCGCCAATGCATTCGGCCGCAATCAGCGTGCGCTCGGCGTTGAGGCCGTCCAGGATGTACTTGAAGCCCTTGCCTTCCTCGCCGATCAGGTTCTCCTCGGGGATTTCCAGGTTCTCGAAGAACAGCTCGTTGGTCTCGTGGTTGACCATGTTGGGGATGGGGCGCACGGTCAGGCCGCTCTTCTGGGCCTCGGCCAGGTCCACCATGAAGATGGACATGCCCTCGCTCTTTTTCTTCACCTCGGCCAGCGGCGTGGTGCGCGCCAGCAGGATCATCCAGTCGCTGTGCTGCACGCGGCTGATCCAGACCTTCTGGCCGTTGACCACGTAGCGGCCATCCTTCTTGACGGCGCTGGTCTTGATCTTGGTGGTGTCCGTGCCCGTGGTGGGCTCGGTCACGCCCATGGACTGCAGGCGCCATTCGCCCGAGGCGATGCGCGGCAGGTACTTCTCCTTTTGCGCCTGCGAGCCGTGGCGCAGCAGCGTGCCCATGTTGTACATCTGGCCATGGCAGGCGCCCGAGTTGCCGCCGCAGCGGTTGATCTCTTCCATGATCACGCTGGCCTCGGTCAGGCCCAGGCCCGAGCCGCCGTACTCCTGCGGGATCAGCGCGGCCAGCCAGCCGGCCTTGGTCAGCGCGTCCACGAAGGTCTCGGGATAGGCGCGCTGCTCGTCGATCTTGCGGAAATACTCGTCGGGGAACTCGGCGCACAGCGCACGGATGGCGTCGCGGATTTCGGGGAAATTGTTGGAAAGCGTGTGTTCGATCATGGTGGTCTCAAGGCTTTATGGTCAGCGCCTTCACAGCGCGGAATGTGTTGAATACCAATTCAGTTATCGCAGCGGGAGCCAAAGCCGGCGCCGCCCAAAGCAAGGGACACCGAGGAAGGGCCGCCCCGCACCGAGGGTGTCGTCCCCCTCCCCCGCGAAGCGGGTAGAGAGGGGGAAGGCGCGAAGCGACTCAGGGGGAGACACTTGCCGTGCCGGTCATGGTCAGCCAGCCCTCGTGGTCTTGCGCCCAGAGTTCGACGGTCTTGCCGTCCGCAGAAGGCTTGCCGTGCACGCTGAAGGCATGCAGGTCGAAGGTGGGGCGCACGGCCTTGAACTCGAAGGACAGCACCTGCGCCTGGGGCAGCTCGCGGCGCAGCAGGTCCAGCAGCAGCGTGGCGATCAGCGGGCCGTGCACGATCAGGCCCGGATAGCCCTCCACGCCCGTGACGTAGCGGCGGTCGTAGTGGATGCGGTGGCCGTTGAAGGTCAGGGCCGAGTAGCGGAACAGCAGCACGTCGTCGGGAACGATGGTGCGCGACCAGGTTTGCTGGCCGTCCAGCGGCGGCTTCTGGGGCGTGGGCGCGGGATCGCCGGGCTGGGCAGCGGCGCGGTAGACGATGTCGTGCTCCTCGGTCAGCGCCAGGCCCTGGTCGTTGCTGTAGGCATGCTCGACCAGCACGAACAGCAGCTCGCCGGAGCGGCCGCTCTTGTGGCTGACCGAGCCGATGGTGGAGCGGCGCTGCACCTTCTGGCCCACCTGCAGCGCGTTGCCTGCCTCCCAGCGCAGGCGCCCGCCGGCCCACATGCGGCGCGGCAGCGGCACGGGCGGCAGAAAGCCGCCACGGCGCGGATGGCCGTCGGGGCCGATCTCGCTTTGGCGTGCATGGGGCAGGAAGTACATCCAGTGCCACAGCGGCGGCAGCGCCGTGCCGTCGGCGGGCTCAGGGTCTTCCCTGTCCAGCGTGGCCGACAGCGCGGCCACGGGCGCGGCCGTGATGCTGTCTGCCAGGGTTTCGCTGCGGCCCTGCCAGGACTGAAGGTGCGCCAGCGCGGCGGCGTCGAGGGTGTCGGTAGCTTGCTTGTCTGTCATGGCCGCCATGGTCGGTGCAAGCGCGGCGGCCCGCAATCCGCGTTTTCTTAAGCAAGCCTTTGGCCGCGCCGAAGGCTGGGCCGGCGCAGGCTGGCCGCCGCTGCTTTCATTCCCGCGAAGTCCGCCCTTGCGATTGCCGAATGGCGCGGCCCGGCGTTTGCCGGCATGCTTGGTTCCGACTTCTTTCCAACGAACACTGAACGGGGACGACAGGCCATGGCGCAGAAAATGATGCAGGACAAGGTAGTGGTGGTGACGGGTGCCGGCGGCGGCATCGGGCGCGACATGGCGCTGGCCATGGCGGCCGAGGGCGCCAAGGTGGTGGTCAACGACATCGGCACCTCCACCACGGGCGAGGGCACGGACGCCGGCCCGGCCCAGAAGGTGGTCGATGAGATCAAGGCCGCAGGCGGCCAGGCCGTGGCCAACACCGACAGCGTGGCCGAGGCCGCCAGCGCGGGCCGCATCGTGCAGTGCGCCGTGGACAGCTTCGGCCGCATCGACGGCGTGGTCAACAACGCCGGCATCCTGCGCGACCGGTTCTTCCACAAGATGAGCCTGGACGAGTGGGACGCCGTCATCAAGGTCCACCTGTACGGCAGCTACTACATGAGCCGCGCGGCCGCCAACCATTTCAAGGAGCAGGAAAGCGGCGCCTTCGTGCACATGACCTCGACCTCGGGCCTGATCGGCAACCTGGGCCAGGCCAACTACAGCGCGGCCAAGCTGGGGCTGACGGCCCTGTCCAAGTCCATCGCGCTGGACATGCAGAAGTTCAACGTGCGCTCCAACTGCATCGCGCCGTTCGCCTGGAGCCGCATGATCGGCTCCATCCCCACCGACACGCCCGAGCAGCAGGCGCGCGTGGCCAAGATCCAGCAGATGACGCCCAACAAGATCGCCCCGCTGGCCGTCTACCTGCTGTCCGACGCGGCCCGCGACGTGAACGCCCAGGTCTTCGCCGTGCGCAACAACGAGATCTTCGTCATGAGCCAGCCGCGCCCGCTGCGCTCGGTGCACCGCAGCGAGGGCTGGTCGCCCCAGTTCATTGCCGAGCACGGCATGCCGGCGCTCAAGGCATCGTTCGTGCCGCTGGACCGATCCGCCGACGTTTTCAGCTGGGATCCTGTTTGAACGACACCCCCTGAGGCGCTACGCGCCTTCCCCCTCTCCTGCGGGAGGGGGACGACACCCTCGGTGCGGGGCGGCCCTTCCTCGGTGTCCTTGAGTCGGGCCGCGCCAGTTGCGAGGGTTGAAGCGCGCCAGCGCGATCAACCACTGAGAGGAACCGTGATGGCCATCAGCTATCAGCACCTGAAACAGCGCCCCTTCGAGCCCGTGCGCCAGCACTATGGCGAGCGCGACACCATGCTCTATGCATTGAGCCTGGGCCTGGGCAGCGACCCGCTGTGCCCCGACGCCCTGCCCTTTTTCTACGAAGGGGCGCCCGGCGGGCTGCGCGCCCTGCCTTCGCAGGCCGTGGTGCTGGGCTACCCGGGCTTCTGGGCGCGCGAGGCCGATACGGGCATCGACTGGGTGAAGCTGCTGCATGGCGAGCAGCGCATGCGGCTGCACCGCCCGCTGCCGGCCAGCGCCGACGTGGTGGGCCACAGCCGCATCACGCACCTGACGGACAAGGGCGAAGGCAAGGGCGCCATCATGGTCACCGAGCGGCGCCTGGAGACCGCCGGGGGCGAGCTGCTGGCCACCGTGCAGCAGGTCAGCTTTCTGCGCGGCGATGGCGGCTACAGCCTGCTGGACGGCGGCCAGCCCAGCGACGCGCCCCTGGCGCCGCTGCGCCCCACGCCGGAGGACCGCGCGCCCGACTTCACCGACGCCCAGGCCATACGCCCCGAGGCCGCGCTGCTGTACCGCCTGATGGGCGACTACAACCCGCTGCATGCCGACCCGGCCGTGGCGCGCAAGGCCGGCTTCGAGCGGCCCATCCTGCATGGCCTGGCCAGCTACGGCCTGGTGGCCCATGCCGTGCTGCGCCAATGCGGCGACCGCAATCCCGCGCGCCTGAAGGCGCTGGATGTGCGCTTCACCGCGCCCGTCTATCCCGGGGAGACCCTGGTCACCGAGATCTGGCGCACGCCCGATCAGCCCTGCCAGCTGCAGTTGCGCGCCCGCGTGCTGGAGCGCGACAAGATCGTCCTGAGCCACGGCTACGCCGAACTCGCTTGAATGGATCACCCCCTGAGTCGCTGTGCGCCTTCCCCCTCTCTCGCTTCGCGGGAGGGGGACGACACCCTCGCTGCGGGGCGGCCCTTGCTCGGTGTCCCTGGCTTGGGACATGCCGATTTGGACGCCTCGTCAAAGGTGCGCATAGGAGCAAGCAAGACATTCCAGCTTTTGATCTCAAAGAATCCAACCTCGGCACCATGACTACATCACCTGAAACCTCCCCCGTATTGACCTCCGTCCAGGACGGCATAGGCACGATCACGCTGAACCGGCCCGAGGCCCGCAACGCGCTCAACCAGGCCATGCGCCCGGCCCTGGCCGCCGCCGTGGCGCAGATGCGCGATGACGCGCAGGTCCACACCGTCATCCTCACGGGCGCGGGCGGCGCCTTCTGCTCGGGCGGCGACATCAGCCAGATGATGGATGCCAGCCAGGCCGGCCTGCCCTGGCGCCAGCGCATGCGCAGCCTGCACCAGTGGTTTCCCGAGCTGGTCAACCTCGAAAAGCCCGTGATCGCTGCCGTGGACGGCCCGGCCTTCGGCGCGGGCCTGAGCCTGGCGCTGGCCGCCGACTTCGTGCTGTGCACGCGGCGCGCGAAGTTCTGCGCCGTGTTCGGCCGCATCGGCCTGGTACCCGACCTGGGCGCCATGCACATGCTGCCGCGCATCGTGGGCCTGCAAAAGGCCAAGGAGCTGGTCTTCACCGCGCGCACCGTGCAGGCCGAGGAAGCCAGGTCGCTGGGCATGGTCTACGACATCGTGGAAGACGGCGAGGCCCTGCAGGCCGCCGCCGTGGCGCTGGCCCGGCGCTTCGGCGAGGCATCCACGGCCGCCATCGGCATGGCCAAGACGGCCATGAACCAGGCCTTCGAGCTGGACGCACGCGCCATGGCCGAGCTGGAAGCCTATGCCCAGACGATGTGCCGTGGCTCGGACTACCACCAGGAGGCGGTGCAGCGCTTCAAGGACAAGCAGCCCACGCGCTTCGACTGGGACCGCGCGCCATGAGCGTGCTGTGGCCGGACGCCCTGCAAGAAAGGCTGCAGGCCCTGATCCGCCCCGGCGACACGCTGTGGTGGGGCCAGGCCACGGCCGAGCCGCTGACGCTCACGCGCGCCGTGGTCGCGCACCGCCATGCACTGGCGCGGCACGGTGGCCAGGGCCAGGGCCGGCTGCGCGTCTTCGTGGGCATGGGCACATCGGACACGCTGCAACCGGCGCATGCCGACGCCATCGACTTCTTCGGCTACGCGGCCGGCGGCCCCCACCGCGCGCTGGCCCAGGCCGGCGTGCTGGACATCCTGCCCAGCCACTACTCCCACCTGCCCGGCCTGATCGACGAGGGCCTGCTGCCTGCCGACGTGGTGCTGCTCCAGGTCTCGCCACCCGATGCACAAGGCCGCTACAGCCTGGGCCTGGTCCATGAATACCTGCCGGCCGCCATACGCAAGGCACGCGTGCTGATCGGCGAAGTCAACCCCGCCATTCCGTGGACGCACGGCAGCCTGCACCTGCAGGCCGGCGACTTCGCCCTGCTGGTCGATGCCGAACACCCTCCGCTGGACCAGGCGCGCAGCGCGCCCGGCCCTGCCGAGCAGGCCATTGCCGGCCATGTGGCCGCCCTCATCGAAGACGGTGCCACGCTGCAGGTGGGCGTGGGCAACCTGCCCGAGGCCGTGCTCGCCGCCCTGCACGGCCACCGCGACCTGGGCCTGCACAGCGGCGCCGTGGGCGACGGCATTGCAGCCCTGGCCGAAGCCGGCGTGCTGACCCACGCGCGCAAGAGCCAGGACCGCGGCGTGGGCATCGGCGGCATCCTCATGGGGGGCGAATCGCTCAGGCGCTGGGCCCACCGCAACCCTGCCCTGCAACTGCGCGAGACGCGCTACACGCACGACCCCGAGGTGCTGGCCGCCAGCCACCGGCTGGCCGCCATCAATTCGGCAGTGGAGGTGGACCTCACGGGCCAGATCAATTCCGAGGTGGCGGGTGGCGTCTACGTGGGCGCCGTGGGGGGCGCCGTGGACTTCCTGCGCGGCGCCGCGCGCAGCCGCGGCGGCCTGCCCATCATCGCCCTGCCCGCCACGGCCAGGGGCGCCACGCGCATCGTCGCGCGGCTGTCCGGCCCCGTCAGCACGCCGCGCAGCGATGCCGGACTCATCGTCACCGAACACGGCGTGGCCGACCTGCGCGGCCAGACGCTGTCGCGCCGCGTGAAACGGCTGATCGACATCGCGGCACCGGAGCACCGCGCCGACCTGGAACAACAGGCACATACCCTGCTGCGCCAATGCGGCGCAGCCTTTTCCTGATCCACTGATCCACTGATTCCCAAGGAGACAACACCATGCGCAGAGCCGCCATCGTCACCCCCCTTCGCACGCCCGTGGGCACCTTCGGCGGCAGCCTGCGGCCGGTATCGGTCGAGGAACTGGCCGCCACCACGGTGCGCGCCGTGGTCGAGAAAAGCGGCATCGACCCTGCACGCATCGACGACGTGGTCTTCGCCCAGTCCTATGCCAGCAGCGAGACGCCTTGCGTGGGCCGCTGGGCCGCGCTGCAGGCCGGACTGCCGGTGACGGTGCCGGGCATGCAGCTGGACCGGCGCTGCGGCGGCGGCCTGCAGGCCGTGGCCACGGCGGCCATGATGGTGCAAAGCGGCGCCGCCGACGTGGTGATCGCGGGCGGCGTGGAGAGCATGAGCAACATCGAGTACTACAGCACCGACATGCGCTGGGGCGCGCGCTCGGGCAATGTGCGCTTCTACGACCGGCTGGACCGCGGCCGCGAGCGCTCCCAGCCCGTGGAACGCTTCGGCAAGATCTCGGGAATGATCGAGACCGCCGAGAACCTGGCGCGCGACTGGGGCATCAGCCGCGAGGCAGCCGACGCCTATGCCGTGCGCAGCCACCAGCGCGCCGCCGCCGCCTGGGAGGCGGGCCGCTTCGCCGATGAGATCGTCCCCGTCAAGGTGCCCCAGCGCAAGGGCGACCCCGTGCTGTTCACGCGCGACGAAGGCTTTCGCGCCGACGCCACCACCGACAGCATGGGCAAGCTGCGCGTGCTCATGCCCAATGGAACGGTCACGGCCGGCAACGCCAGCCAGCAGAACGACGCCAGCGCCGCATGCCTGATCGTGGCCGAGGACAGGCTGGCCGAACTGGGCCTCACCCCCATGGCCACCCTGGTGGGCTGGGCCGCCGCAGGCTGCGAGCCCTCGCACATGGGCATAGGCCCCGTGCCCGCCGTCAAGAAGCTGCTGGCGCGCCTGAACCTCACGCTGGACCAGATGGACCTGGTCGAACTCAACGAAGCCTTTGCCTGCCAGGTGCTGTCCGTGCTCAAGGGCTGGGAGTGGAACGACCAGGGCGCCATAGACCACAAACTCAACGTCAACGGCTCCGGCATCTCCCTGGGCCACCCCATAGGCGCCACCGGCGTGCGCATCCTGGCCACCCTGCTGCACGAGCTGGAGCGCCGCAAGGGCCGCTATGGGCTGGAGACCATGTGCATAGGCGGCGGCCAGGGGATTGCGGCGGTGTTCGAGCGGGTATGAGGAACCAGTCATGTCGACACGTCCAGTGAATCTGAGCCAGCAACAACATCGAATCGATGAAGCTCAGACCCAAGCGACCAAGCTGGAAGCGCTACGGCAAGCGGCTATGCGGGGTTGGGCAGATGTCGCCTCGGGTCACTACATTGATGTGCCGGATGAAGACTTTGACCTCTTTATCGCGGATCCGGGAAGGCAGGCAGCCAGCCGAATCAAGGCTGGTGCCTGACGGCAGCCTCCTCAATCCGCCCGCGCCCCCGAAGCCTTCACGATCTCTTCCCACTTGCGGGCCTCGGCCTGGATGTAGCGCGCGAACTCGGCGGGCGTGGAGCCCACGGGCTCGGCGCCCAGGCGGCGGTATTGCGCGGCGATCTGGGGTTCGGCAAGCACGCGGCGGGACTCGGTCCACAGTTTCTGCACCACGTCCTGGGGCGTGTTCTTCGGTGCCCACAGCCCGTACCAGGTGCTGGTGCGAAAGCCGGGCATGCCGGCCTCTTCCATGGTGGGCACATCGGGCAGGGAGGGCGAACGCCGCTCCGAGGTGACGGCCAGCGCACGCAGCCGGCCCGAGGCGATGAAGGGCATGGCCGAGGGCATGGAGTCGAACATGAGCTGGATCTGCCCGCCCATCAGGTCGGTCAGGGCCGGCGAGCTGCCCTTGTAGGGCACATGCTGCATCTGCGCGCCGGTCTTCAGGCGGAACAACTCGCCCGACAGGTGCTGGGACGACGCATTGCCGGCCGAGCCGAAGTTCACCTGCCCCGGATGGGCCTTGGCCCAGGCGGCCAGTTCCTGCACATTGCGCACCGGCAGGCTGCTGCCCACGACCAGCACCAGGGGCACATCGACCAGCTGCGTGACCGGCTCGAAATCGCGGAAGGCGTCATAGGGCGCGCTGGCATAGACGTAGGGATTGATGACGTGGATGGAGGCGTTGACCAGCAGCGTGTAGCCGTCGGCCGGCGCCTTGGCCACCAGGGCCGCGCCGACCATGCCGCTGGCGCCGGCCTTGTTGTCCACCACCAGCGGCTGGCCCAGCGCCTCGCCCAGCCGCGTGGTGACCACGCGCCCGACCACGTCGGTAGGCCCGCCCGGTGGATAGGGCACGACGACGCGGATGGGCGCCTTGGGATAGGCCTGGGCCCCGGCGGATGGCTGCGCGCCTGCCGTGCTCCATGCGGCCAGCGCCGCCGCGGCGCCCAGCAGGGTGCGGCGGGAAAGCGCGGGGCCTGTGTGTTGCGTTGTCATACCTTGTCTCCTTGAATGGCGAGTGCGAGCTTGCCGGTCACGTTGCGGCCGTGCAGCGCATCCAGCGCAGCCGGCAGTTCATGCATGGCGAAGACCTGGCTGACCTGGGGATGGATGCGCCCCCGGGCGGCCCAGTCGAGCAGCGTGGCAATGACGGGCTGCAGCTGCGCCATGAAGGCCTGGCGCTCATCGGCCGGCGTCCAGCCGATGTAGCGGCCGTAGAAGAAGCCGTGCAGCGTGAGGTTCTTGACCAGGGCCAGGTTCATGGGCACGGCGGGAATGGCGCCGCTGGCAAAGCCCACGCTCAGCAGCTGCGCGTTCTGCGCAGCCGCGCGCAGTGCCTGCAGCAAGAGATCGCCCCCCACGGGGTCGAAGACCAGGGAGGCGCCCCGGCCCTGCGTGGCCTGCTTGACCTGGGCGGCCAGGTCCTGCGGGGTGACTGCCTGGTGCGCGCCACGGCGCAGCGCATCGGCGCGCTTGGCCTCGGTGCTGGCGCAGGCGAGGACCTGCACGCCGGGCGTCTGCCGGGCCACCTCGACCGCCGCGGCGCCCACGCCCGAACCGGCGCCCAGCACCAGCACCACATCGCCTTCCTGCAGGCGCGCGCGCCAGTGCAGGGCCGTGTAGGCCGTGCCGTAGGACAGGGGAATGGGCAGGGCCTGCAGCCAGGGCATGCCCGCAGGCAGGCGGTAGACGGTGGACGCATGCACCACCGTTTCCTGCGCAAAGGCACCCCAGTCGGCAATGAAGGCCACGGCATCGCCGGGCTGCAGGTGCTGCACCGCGCTGCCGCATTCCAGCACGCGCCCCACGCCTTCGGTGCCGGGCACGAAGGGCAGCGGCGGGCGCCGCTGGTAGCGGCCCTCGATCAGCAGGCCCGTGGCGTGGCTGACGTTGGCGTAGGCCACGGCAATCCGCACCTGGTACGCGCCCAGGGGCTGGCCGGGCCGGTCCATGGTCTGCAGGCTGACCACCTCGTGCGGCGCGCCGAATTGATGGCAGACGAGGGCCTGCAGGGATGTGTCCGGGGAGGTGTCGAGGGTTGTGGGTGTGAACGTGGACGTGGAAGCGCTCATGCCATGACCTCCTGCGCGCACTGGTGCACCACGCCGCTGGCCATCCATTGCTCCATCTCCTGCGGCGTGCAGCCGGCCTCGGCCAGGATCTGGCGCGTGTGCTCGCCCGTGCGCGGCGCTGCGCCAAGGGATGCACCGGAGGCTGCTGCGTCTGCCGACCAGGGTGATGCCGCATACAGCAGCGGCCCGAACCCGGGCTGCGCCAGCGTGGCGAACGATGCGCGGTGCACGGCCTGGGGGTGTGCCACCACGTCGGCCAGCGTGCGCACGCCCGCATGCAGGGCGCCCTGCGCCGCCAGGCGCTGCTCCCAGTGGGCGCGCGGCTGCTGCGCCAGCAAGGCCTGCAGCCCGGCATGCAGGACATGGCGGTGGGCCATGCGGCCCGCATTGGAGGCAAAGCGCGCGTCCTGCAGCCAGTGCGGCAGGTCCAGCGCGCGGCACAGCCGCTCGAACTGGTCGTTGTTCAGGGCCAGCACGGTGATGAAGCCATCGGCCGTGGCGAACACGCCGTTGGGGGCGCTCACGCCTTCGGCGGGCTGGCCGCCGCGCAGCGTGTCTTCGGCCAGCACCGTGGATTGCAGGGCGCAGCAGACCTCGAACAGATTGAGCTCCACATGGCGCCCGCGCCCGCTGCGCGCCTTGCCCAGCAGGGCCGCCGTGCAGGCCTGTGCAGCGTAGACGCCGGCTGCGATGTCGGCCAGCAGCAGGCCCACGCGCCGGGGCTGGCCCTGCGCGTCGCGGTTGCTGGTCATCAGTCCCGTGTCCGCCTGCATGACGGAGTCGGTGGCGGGCCGGTCGGCATACGGCCCCGTGGGTCCGTAGCCGCTGATGGAGACGTACACCGGGTCCAGGCCGGCCGCGCGCAGGCTGTCGTAGTCCACGCCCATGCGCTGCACGACCTGGGGGCGGAAGTTCTGCACCACGATGTCGGCCTCGCGCGCCAGCCGCAGCAGCAGCGCGCGCCCCTGGGCCTGGCGCGCATCGACGGCAATGCTGCGCTTGCCCGCGTTGTAGGTGGCCGACAGGCTGCTGTGCCCATCGCGCGAGATGCCCACGTGGCGCGCCCAGTCGCCTTCGGGCGGATCGACCTTGATCACCTCGGCGCCCTGGCGTGACAGCAGGTGGGTGCAGTAGGGGCCGGCCACGCCCTGGCTCAGATCGAGCACACGGTAGTGCGCCAGGGGCGCCGGCGGCGCGGTTTGCAAAGCTTCTTGGTTCACGGTCTGCGGCCTTTCGCCATGGTTTCCTCCATGCTAGGGAGGCAGGGCAGGCGCCACAATCCTCGCCAGCAGGCCAGGCCTGGTGACTCCCGATCAACAATGGCCGGCCCCGGCCCTGCAAAGAATGCCGAGATGGACCTGAACCTGTGCCGCGTCTTCATCGACATCGCCGAGGCCAAGAGCCTCACGCGGGCGGCCGAGCGCGGCGGCATGACGCGCTCCAACGTCTCGCGCCGGCTGCGTGCGCTGGAGACCGAGATGGGCACGCAGCTGCTGCGCCGCACCACGCGCAACGTGGAACTGACCCAGGCCGGCCAGCTGCTGTACCGGCGCTGCCTGGCCATGATGGAGGAGCTGCAGCGCGCCCGCGATGCCATCCACCAGTTGCGCTCCACCGTGAGCGGCGAGGTGGGCGTGCGCGTGCCCACCGGCTTCGGGCATTTCTATCTCAAGCCGCTGATCCTGGGCTTTTGCCGCGAGCATCCCGACATCCGCCTGCGCCTGCTGATCAACGACCAGATGGCCGACCTCGTGGCCTCCAAGGTCGATCTGGCAGTGCAGATCACCTCCGCGCCGCTGGACGATCTGGTGGCCACGCGGCTGTGCGATGTGCGCTGGAACTTCGTGGCCACGCCCGCCTGCCTGCAGGCGCTGGAGCAGTCGCTGGGCCGGCCCCTGCGCGCGCCCGCCGACCTGCTGCAGGCCCGCCTCATCCTGCCGCTGGCCATGGGCGGCAGGCTGGCCTGGCTGGCCGGCAGCGGCGACGATGGCGTCGCCGCTGCCCTGGATGTGCTGCCCTCGCTGCAATCGGGCGACTACCGCCTGCTGTACGACGCCGTGCTGGACGGCCTGGGCCTGGCCCTGCTGCCCGACTATGTGACCTCGGCCGCGCTGGCCGGCGGCACCCTGGTGGCCGTGCTGGACCAGGTGGTGTTCTCCGGCCTGGGCAATGCCATGTACCTGGTGCGCATGCCCGACCGCCAGCCCACCATGGCGGCCCGCGCCTTCCAGCAGTTCCTGCGCGAGGCCATCGTCACCGCCGCACCCAGCTGGCAGGCGGGCGCCGAGGAGGCTGGCGCGGACCTGTCTTCCTAGGACGTCCTAACAGCCGGCAAACCCCGGCTTAGGCAAAAGCAGATTCCCAAGAAGCGCCGGCGTGCGCACCATTGCCTGCATGTCCGGCGCAGACCGGGCGCGCCGCCGTGCAGGCCATGGCAGCGCTTCATTCATCTTTTGCAGGAGACAGCACATGCCCGCCCAACACCGCCGCAAGGCCCTGGCCACCCTGGCCCATGCCCCGCTTCTGGCGTCCCTGGCGACCGCCCTAGCCACCCTGAGCACCCTGACCGCCCTCCCCGCCGCCGCGCAGGACGCGCAGCCCGTGCGCCTCATCGTGGGCTACTCGGCCGGTGGCCCCGTGGACCAGGGCGCCCGCCTGCTCAGCGTGGCGCTGACCAAGGAACTGGGCGCCTCGGTGGTGGTGGAGAACAAGCCCGGCGCCAATGCCACCATGGCCGGCAGCGAGGTCGTGCGCGCCAAGCCCGATGGGCTGACGCTGTGGTTCGCGGCCAGCCCCACCATCACCATCAGCCCCAACGTGATGAGCAAGATGTCCTTCGACCCGGCCCGTGACCTCACGCCCGTGGCGCCCGTGCTCAGCTACTACAACGTGCTGGTGGTCAACAACAACGAGCCCTACAGGACCACGGCCGAGCTCGTGGCCTATGCCAAGGCCCATCCGCAAAAGCTCAACTACGGCTCGGCCGGCGTGGGCGGCTCCAACCACCTGGGCGCGCTGCTGTTCGCGCGGCGCAGCGGCATCGAGATGAACCACATTCCCTACAAGGGCAACGCACCGGCCATGACCGACGTGATCGGCGGCCAGCTGAGCATGATGCTGGACATCATCAGCACCGCCAGCACCTACATCCAGAGCGGCAAGGTGCGCGCCGTGGCCGTGACCTCGCCGCAGCGCAATGCCTCGCTGCCCGACGTGCCCACCTTCGCGGAGTCCGGCATCGAAGGCCTCAAGGGCTTCGACGTGGGCGGCTGGTATGGCGTCTACGGGCCCAAGGGCATGTCGCCCGAACTCGTCGCCAGGCTCAACAAGTCCATCAACGCCGCCCTGGCACAGCCCGAGCTGCGCAAGCGCTTCAAGGAACTGGGCTACGAGGAGTGGACGGGATCGCCCCAGAAGCTGGCCGAGCGTGGCGGCAAGGAGCGTGCGATGTGGGCCACGGTGACGCAGGGGATCGTGGTGGACTAGCGGAAGCACCCCCTGAGGCGCTTCGCGCCTTTCCCCGCTCTTCGGAGGGGGACGACCCCCTCGCTGCGGCGGGCGGCGCGGCCGGCGCAGGCCCTTGCTCGGCGTCCCTCGCATTGGGCCACGCCGGTTTTTGAGGGCCTTTGGCGAAGCAGGCCCCCATGGATCATCGAAATGAATCAACGAATACACCATCTTCTGGACCGCTGGCTGGCCGAGGCGCCGCAGCGGCCTTTCATCCATCTGCCGGATGGCGGCAGCCTGAGCTTCGCCGACATCGGCGTGCTGACGGACACGGCCGAGGCCGAGTTGCGCGCGCTCGACGTACGGCCTGGCGACCGCGTGCTCGTCGTGGCCGAGAACTGCCCCGAGCATGCGGCACTGATCCTGGCCTGCAGCCGGGTCGGAGCCTGGTCCTGCGGCGTGAATGCGCGCATGGCGCCTGGCGAGATCGATGCGTTCGCGGACAAGGCCGATGCACGCATCGTCTACTTCACCGCGGCGGCCTCGGACAGCGCCGGTGCCCATGCGCGGCGTTTTGCCGCGCGCGACTCGGCCCTGGCCGGCATGCAGCACAGCCCCGTGCGCGCGCAGGCCGTGGCCGAGGCGGGTGTGCTGCAAGGCGAAGTGGCGGCGCTGATCTTCACCTCGGGCACCACGGGAACGCCCAAGGGGGTGATGGTGGGGCATGACGCGCTGGCGCATTTCGCGCGCGTCTCGGCCGCATCGCGCGCCCTGGGGCCCGGGGACCGCAGCTATGCCTTCGTGCCCATGACCCACATCTTCGGCCTGGGCACGGTGCTGCTGGCTTCGCTGCATGCAGGCGCGCAGATGGTGATGCGCCCGCAATTCGATCCTGCCGACCTGCTGGACGCGTTGGCGCGCCACGGCATCTCCCAGCTGCAGGGCCCGCCCGCTCTCTATGCACGGCTGCTGGCCTACCTGCAGGAACAGGGCATTTCCCGCCCCGAGGCGCCCGCGCTGCGCTATGTCTACACGGGTGCGGGCCCGCTGGACCTGACGCTCAAGAAGCGTGTGGAACAGGTGTTCGGCCAGGCCCTGCACCACGGCTACGGCCTGTCGGAGTACGCGGGTTCGGTACACCTGACGCGCATGGGCGAGCAGCGCCCCGATACCAGCGCCGGCTATGTCGTCGAAGGCGCCGAGGTTCAGGCCGTCGATGCGGCCACGGGCCAGCCCCTGCCCACCGGCCAGCGCGGGGAGCTGTGGATACGTGGACGCGGCCTGATGCAGGGCTACTTCCGCGACGCCGAGGCCACGGCGGCCGTGATGCGCGAAGGCGGCTGGTACGCCAGCGGCGACCTCGGCGAGTTCCAGGCCGATGGCGCGCTGTTCGTGGTCGGGCGGCTCAAGGAGATGATCATCCGATCGGGCTTCAACGTCTATCCGGCCGAGGTGGAGCGGGCCCTCAACGAGTTGCCCGGGATTCAGCGCAGTGCCGTGGTCGGCCGTGCCGAGCGCGACGGCAACGAGGAGGTCATCGCCTTCGTGGAGCTGAGCCCCGGCGCCGCGCTCGATGCCAAGGCAGCGCACGGCCACCTGCGCGAGCGGCTCGCACCCTACAAGCTGCCCGCCCACATCGTGGCCATGCCCGAGCTGCCCACCAGCCCCAACGGCAAGGTCCTCAAGCGCCTGCTGCAGGAACGGGCCCGGCATCTCTGATGCGCGCCCGCGGCCCTCGGGCGGCTCGCAGGCGGGCCGGCGGGATTGTCAATTTTTATACAAAACTATCGTATTGAAACAATCAATAGCTGAATAAAATTTCTGAATTGGACGCCCAAATCGCCGCTGGCTACAGTTCGATATCACTGTCTTGACAAGCATCAATTGCCGAAACGGCAAGACTTGCATGCCACGGACAGGCTTTCGTTCATAGCGACCAACCGTCCCTTTCACCCATGAAAAAACTGGTCCGGCTCCTCTGGAGCGGTGTGCTGCTCTGTGCGGCGGGCATCAGCCACGCTGCATGGCCCGACAAGCCGATCACCCTGGTCGTTCCCTTTCCTCCCGGCGGCGGCACGGACGTGGTGGGGCGCATCCTCGCCAAGGAACTGGGCAGCCGCCTGGGCGTGAGCGTTGTCGTGGAAAACCGGCCGGGTGCGGCCGGCAACATCGGCAGCAACCATGTCGCGAAATCCAGCCCCAATGGCTATACGCTGCTGATCGGCACCACGGCCCAGAGCATTTCCGCGGCGCTCTACCGGCGGTCAAGGTATGACTTCGTCAATGACCTGGAGGCCATCTCCACCATCAACGACGGCCCGCTGGTCCTGATCAGCCGGCCCGGCCTGAAGGTGTCGTCCGTCAAGGACCTGATCGACCTGGCGCGGAGCAGCCCAGGCAAGCTCTCCTATGCCACTCCGGGCTATGGCACCTCGGCCCACATGGCGGCCGAAGTCCTGAGCCTGGCCACCGGCATCAGGATGCTGCATGTCCCCTACCAGGGAGCTGCGCCGGTGCTCACCGACCTGATGGGAGGCCAGGTGGACATCACCTTCGACCTGCTGACCACCGCCAGGAGCTATGTGCAGGAAGGCAAGGTCAACCGCATCGGCGTGACCACGCGCGAGCGCTCGCCCCTGGTGCCCGACTGGCAGACCCTCAGCGAGCAAGGTCCCGAGAGCCTGCGCGACTTCAATGAAACCGCCTGGAACGTGCTCATGGCTCCCAAGGGCACGCCCACCGCCATCCTGCAAAAGCTCAATGCGCAGATGAAACAGATCCTGTCGGACGACAAGGTCCGGCAAAAATTCATGGACCTCGGCAGCCTTCCCCTCTGGAAGGACATGGCCGGCTCCAGGGCCTTCGTGATCGATGACGTCAACAAGTGGAGAAAAATCGTCCATGACGCAGGCATCGACAAGATCTGACATGCGTGCCGCCGCCAGGAAAGCTTCCTCCCCGGACCTGCTGCACCTGCAGGAGCTGCTGTCCGCATTCGGCCGGCATGGCCTGCATGTGCCCTTCGAGCGCCTGGAGCCGATCCTGCAGGAGTACCAATTGCTCAAGGAGCACCGCAGCCTCGTCAACGAGGTGGCCCACCAGCACGGGCCTTCGCACATCCAGACCATGATGGGCCGACCCACGCGACATGAACGCCAGTCCTGAACTCTCGATACGGCAGATGGCCGGCATGCTGCGGGCAGGAAAGGCCACATCGGAGACACTGACCCGTGCGGCCCTGGGACGCATCCGCGCCATGGACATAGACATCCATGCCTTCACCAACCTCGATGCCAGTGGCGCGATGGACTCGGCACGCGTCGCCGACGCGGCGCGCGCCGAGTGCGCCGACCTGCCGCTGCTGCATGGCATCCCGGTCGCCATCAAGGACGTCTACGATGTCGCGGGCCTGCCCACGACCTGCCACTCCTGGCTGAGCCTGGACTATGTGCCTGAGGAGGACGCCACCACCGTGCAGCGCCTGCGCCAGGCCGGCGCGGTCATCCTGGGCAAGCTGGCAACGCACGAGTTCGCCCTGGACGGCCCCGACTTCGACCTGCCCTTTCCCCCGGCCCGCAACCCCTGGAATCTGGCGCATATTCCCGGCGGCTCCTCGTCAGGGTCGGGTGCCGCGATCGCGGCCGGCTTCACGCGCCTGACGCTGGGCACCTGCACGGGAGGGTCCATCCGCATCCCGGCGGCCTGGTGCGGCGCCGTGGGGCTCAAGCCCACCTACGGCCGTGTGTCCAAGCACGGTGTGTTCCCGCTGGCCTGGACACTGGACCATTGCGGCCCGCTGACCCGCAGCGTGGAAGATGCGGCCATCGCGCTGCAGGTGCTGTCGGGATACGACCCTCTGGATCCCTCCAGCGCCGATGAACCTGTGGACGACTATGTCCGCGATCTGGACAAGGGCGTCTCGGGTCTGACCATCGGCATCCCCCAGGACTTCCTGCAGTCCTCGCCGCAGGCCTCGCCCGCCTTTCTTGCTGCCTTCGACCGCATCGCGGCGGTGCTGGCCGACGCAGGGGCAGGCATCGTCCATCCGGGCCTGCCCGGCAGCGAGGAGTTTCGGGCGACCGGGCACGTCATCCTCAGCGCCGAGAGCTTTGCCATCCACGCGCAAGACCTGCGCTCGCGCCCGCTGGACTTCAGCGCGCTGACGGCCGCCCGCCTGCTGCTGGGCGCCACGGTGACTTCGGAGGACTACCTGAACGCCCTGCGCGTGCGGCGCATGCTGGCGGCACGCGTCGATGCCGCGCTCTCGCGCTGCGATGTGCTGCTCACCCCCGTGACCCTGGACACGGCACCGCGTTTCGAATCGCCATCGCGCGTCCACTCCTTGCCGGTCCAGTCCTGTGCCTTCAACGTGACAGGCCATCCCGCGATCAGCGTGCCGGCAGGCCTTTCGCCCCAGGGCCTGCCCCTGGCCGTGCAGGTGGTGGGCCGCTACTTCGACGAGGCGCGCATCCTGCAGGTGGCTCGTGCCATCGAGCGGTTGAGCGGCTGGGAAAACCAGTTGCTGCCGGACTGATCGCCGCCATGCAATGCACCGGCGCCCCGCACCGCATGGGACAAGGTGCAGGGCCTAGATACCCAGGCCGATCTGGTCCGGCAGGTGCATGAGTCCTCCCTGCCTGAAGGCCATCACGGCCTCGCAGAAATGGATGCGCGCGGGCGTTCCGGGCTGTGCCAGATGGATGAGCCCCAGGCTGATGCGAGCCGACTTCCCACCGGCTATGGGGCGCAGCACCACGTGGGGCGACAGCCGCATGGAGATGGCCGACATGTTGGAAGGCACCATCGCCAGGCCTATGCCCTCCTCCACCAGCCCCAGCACCGTCTGCACCTGCGCGGCCCGGTGCGTGGTGTTGGGCGCCAGCCCCTCCTCCTGGAACAGGGCGTCGATGACGGGCGCCAGGGCGCCCTGGACCTCGCCCGTGTAGTGGATGAAGGGGTAGTAGGTCATCTCCACCAGGGGAATTTCGTCCAGTGCGGCCAGCACATGGTGGCGCGGCAGGGCGACCAGCAGATGGTCGTCCTGGATGTGGGAGACCACCAGGTCGGGATCGTTGTCTATGGGAAAGCGAACCAGGCCCACATCGACATCCCCGCGTCTGACGCGCTCGATCAGCAAGGAGGTGGTGGCCTCCTCCAGCTCCAGCCGGACCTGGGGATGCTGGGCGCAGAAGCCGGCCAGCAGCTTGGGCATCAAGGTGCTGACCACCGAGCCCACGAAGCCGATCTTCAGTGTTCCGCTCTTGCCCGCCGCGGCCAGCCTGGCGTTGTCCCGGGCCTGCTGGACATGGAGCAGGGCCTTGCGCAGGTCGGCCATTGCCGCCTGGCCGGCCATGGTCAGATCGACACCCCGGCTGGTGCGCAGGAACAGCTGGCAGCCGAACTCTTCCTCCAGCTTGCGGATGGACGTGGACAGCGCAGGCTGACCCAGGTGCAGCTTTTGCGCCGCCACGCTGAAGCTTCGGGTTTCGCTGAGAACGAGGAATTGCCGAAGTTGTCTGAAATCCATGAAGCATTATGGTGGAGCGCCGCATGGCATGGCCGCATGCCGGGCGCCTCCGGGCCGGTGCCGGCAGGGGCATGGCGCGGGCTCAGTCTTCGCTGATCAGCTTGACGTCGCAATAGGCCAGCAAGCCCTCGCTGCCGCACTCCGACCCCCAGCCGCTTTCCTTGACACCGCCGAAGGGCGCCTCGGCCATGGACACGGACAGGCTGTTGATGCCCAGCATGCCGGTCTGCAGTCCGCGCGCCAGCTGCGCACGCGTGGCGCTGTGCTGGGTGAAGGCATAGCTGGCCAGGCCATAGGGAAGACGGTTGGCACGGTCGATGGCCTCCTGCACGCTGTCCACCCGGTTGATCAGGGCCAGCGGGCCGAAGGGCTCCTCGTTCATGGCGCGCGCCGTCTCGGGCACGCCGGTCAGCACCGTGGGCTGCCAGAAGAAGCCCGGCCCATCCATGGGCCGGCCCCCGCATTCCAGGCGCGCGCCGCGCTGCACCGCGTCGGTGATCAGGCCGTGCATGGCCTGCTGGCGGCGCGGGTTGGCCAGCGGGCCCAGGTTGCTGGCCTCGTCCAGGCCGTTGCCGGGCACCAGGCGCCGGGTGCGCTCCACGAAGGCCTGGACAAAGGCCTCGTAGACATCGGTGTGCACGTAAAAGCGCGTGGGCGCAATGCACACCTGGCCCGCGTTGCGGAACTTGCCGGCCACCAGCATCTCGGCGGCCTGCTGCACATCGGCGTCTGCGCAGACGATGGCCGGCGCATGGCCGCCCAGCTCCATGGTGGCACGCTTGAGTCCCTTGGCCGCCTGCTGAGCCAGCAGCTTGCCCACGGCCGTGGAGCCCGTGAACGAGAACTTGGCCACCACGGGGCTGTCCAGCAGGTAGGAAGAGACTTCGCCGGGCACGCCGAACACGGCATTGAGCACGCCGGGCGGCAGGCCCGCATCATGCAGGGCACGCACCAGGGCCAGGCCCGTGGCCGGTGTCTCTTCGGCCAGCTTGAGGATCAGCGTGCAGCCCGCCGCCAGTGCCCCGGCGATCTTGCGCGCAGGCGTGATGGCCGGGAAGTTCCAGGGCGTGAAGGCCGCGCACACGCCCACGGGCTCATGCAGCACGGTGATGCGCTGGGTGAGCGTGCGCCCGGGCACCACGCGGCCATAGTTGCGCCGGCCCTCTTCCGCATACCAGTCGAAGGTGTCGGCGCTGGCCAGCACTTCCAGCCGCGCCTCGCGCAGCGGCTTGCCCTGCTCCAGCGTCATGGTGCGGGCTATTGGGTCGGCCCGTTCGCGCACCAGTGCGGCGGCTGCGCGCAGCAGGCGCGATCGCTCCAGCGGCGCCGTGGCACGCCAGCCCGCAAAGGCCTGCTGCGCAGCCGCCAGCGCGGCATCCAGGTCGGCGCGCGTGGCGTGGGGCAGGCGCGCCAGGGGCAGGCCGGTGGCGGGATTCAGAACCTCTTCGGTGTGGCGCTCGCCTGCCGCCAGCCATTCGCCGGCGATGTAGAGCTGGGGCCGGGCGTAGGCCGGCGCGTCGGTGGATTCGATGGATGAGTGCGGCATCAGGCCTCCATGCGGATGATCTGGCGTATGGCCTCGCCACGCGCCAGGCGGTCGAAGCCCTCATTGATCTGGTCCAGCGTCAGGTGGCCGGTCACCAGCCGGTCCACCGGCAACCTGCCGGCCGCATGCAGGGCCAGGTAGCGGTCGATGTCGCGGCGCGGAACGCAGCTGCCCATGTAGCAGCCCTTGAGCGTGCGCTCCTCTGCCACCAGGTGCCAGACCGGCAGGCTGATGGCCTGGGCGCTGGACGGCAGGCCCGCCGTCACGGTCTGGCCGCCGCGCCGCGTGATGCGGTAGGCCATCTCCAGTGCCTTGGCCGATCCCACCATCTCGAAGGCATGGTCCACGCCGCCGCCCGTCAGCTCGCGCACCTGCTTGACGGCATCCTCATCGCCGGCATTGACGGTGTCGGTGGCGCCGAAATCGCGCGCCATGGCCAGCTTGTCCGCATTGAGATCCACGGCCACCACGCGGGCCGCGCCCGCCGCCGCCGCGCCCATCACCGAGGACAGGCCCACGCCGCCCAGCCCCACCACGGCCACGCTCTGGCCGGGGCTCACCCTGGCGGTATTGGCCACGGCGCCCACGCCGGTCATCACGGCGCAGCCGAACAGCGCGGCCAGCTCCAGCGGCACCGACTTGTCGATGCGGTGCACGCCGCGGCGCGAGAGCACGGCATGCTCGGCAAAGGCCGAGACGCCGACGAAGTGCGAGATGGGCTGACCGTTGCGCGACAGGCGCCTGGCGCCCGACAGCAGGGTGCCCGCCACGCCGGCCTGGCCTGCGGGCTCGCACAGCACGGGCCGGCCCTCGGCGCAGGGCTGGCAGTTGCCGCAGCCGGGCACGAAGAGCATGACCACGTGGTCGCCCACCGCCAGGTCGGTCACGCCCTCGCCGAGGGCCTGGATCACGCCTGCGGCCTCATGGCCGAGCACGATGGGCGTGTCACGCGGACGGTCGCCGTTGATGATGGACAGGTCGGAGTGGCACACGCCTGCGGCGGCCACCTTGACCAGCACCTCGCCGGGGCCGGGCGGCGCCAGGTCCACCTCCCAGATCTCCAGCGGGCGGCTGTCGGCATAGGGCGCGGCTGCGCCCGTTCTCGTGAGTACGGCGGCGCGTGTCTTCATGATGTTCTCACCAGCTTGCAGCTGCTCTTGGACAGCGGGCGGAAGGCCTCGTCACCGGGGATGGCGGAGAGCACCTTGTAGTAGTCCCAGGGGTATCTGGATTCCTCGGGCTTCTTGATCTGCACCAGGTACATGTCGTGCACCATGCGGCCGTCCTCGCGCACCTTGCCGTTCTGGGCGAAGAAGTCCTCGATGGGCATCTGCTTGAGCTGGCGCGCCACCGCGTTGCCGTCGTCGCCCCTGGTGGCCTGCACGGCCTTGAGGTAGTGGGTGACGGCCGAGTAGGCGCCCGCATGGATCATCGAGGGCATCTTCTTCATCTTCTCGAAGAAGCGCCGCGACCAGGCGCGCGTGGCCTCGGTGCGGTCCCAGTAGAAGCCCGTGGTCAGCACCATGCCCTGGCCGTAGCGCAGGCCCAGCGCATGCACGTCGTTGATGAACAGCAGGTTGGGCACCAGGGTCTGCCTGGGCGCGATGCCGAACTCGTGCGCGGCCTTGATGGCGTTGACCGTGTCGCTGGTGGCATTGGCCAAGTTGATCACCGAGGCCTTGGAGGCCTGGGCCTGCAGCAGGAAGGACGAGAAATCGCTGGCATTGAGCGGATGGAAGGTGGTGCCCACCAGCTTGCCGCCGCCGTCCTTGAGAAAGTCGGTCACGTTGGCCGTCATGGCCTTGCCGAAGGCATAGTCCACGCCCAGGATGAACCAGTCCTTCTTGCCCTGGGCCAGGATGCCGCGCACGGCGCCATTGGCCAGCGCATAGCTGTCGTAGGTGTAGTGGATGGCCGTGGGCGCGCAGTGCTCGTTGGTGAGGATGTCCGAGGCGCCGCCGGTGTTGATCACCATCTTGCCGCGCTCGCGCGCCAGGTTGTTGACGGCGATGGCGACGGCCGTGTTGTTGATGTCCACGATCAGGTCCACGCCGTCGCGGTCGAACCAGGTGCGCGCATGGGTGGCGCCCACGTCGGCCTTGTTCTGGTGGTCGGCCCAGACCACCTCGATCTTCCTGCCCAGCACCTGGCCGCCGAAGTCGGCCACGGCCATCTTCGCGGCTTCGACGGAGCCGCGCCCCGCCGTGTCCGCATACAGGCCCGACATGTCGCTGAGCACGCCGATGCGCACTACATCGTCCGATATCTGCTGCGCCTGCGCCGCCGCCGTCCACAGCAGGCCGGCGCCCAGTGCGCAGCCGGCAGCGCGCGCCTTGTCCAAGCCGCCTCGCATCAAGCCTTTCCACATATCCGTCTCCTTGTCTCGGGGTTGTTTTTCTGGATACCGAAGGCAAGCCTAAGCAGGCCATAGCGGCCCGCCTATGCGCGATTGCGAAAGGCGGGGTTGCAGCGCTGCGAAGCCGGGTTTTTCCCGACTCCGGCCCGCCGCCGCGCTCAGTCCGCCTGGATGCCGGCCACCTTGACCACCTGGGCCCATTTGCGCAGCTCGCTGCCCAGGCGCTCGCGCATCTGCTGCTGGGTGCCGGGGTCGGCCTCGGCGCCCGCCGTCAGCAGGCGCTGGCGCACGGCGGCATCGCGCAGCGCGGTGTTGAAGTCGGCGTTGATGCGCGCCAGCACGGCGGGCGGCGTGCGGGCCGGCGCAAACAGCGCGGCCCAGGAATAGGCCTCGTACTCGGGCAGGCCCGACTCGGCAATGGTGGGCACCTCGGGCAGCATGGCCGAGCGCTGGCGGCTGGCCACGCCCAGCACCTTGATGCGGCCGGACTTGATGTGCTGCAGCGCGCTGGGCGCATCGGCAAACATCAGCTGCACCTGGCCGCCCAGCAGGTCGTTCATGGCCGGCGCGCTGCCCTTGTAGGGAATGTGCTGCAGCTTGATGCCCGCATGCATGTTGAACAGCTCGCCCGCCAGGTGCGTGCCGCCGCCATTGCCCGAGGAGCCGAAGCTCAGGCCGTTGCCGGACTTGGCCAGCGCGATCAGCTCGCGCACATTGCTGGCGGGCACCGAGGGATGGGCCACCAGGAAGACCGGGAACATGGCGGCAAAGCTCACGGGCGCGAAGTCGCGCTCTATGTCGTAGGTCATCTTCGGCTGCAGCGCCGGGTTCACCGCATGGTGGATGGAGCCCACGAACAGCGTGTAGCCGTCGGCCGGCTCCTTGGCCGCAAGGGCCGCACCCACCATGCCGCCGGCGCCCGCGCGGTTGTCCACCAGGTTGGGCTGCTGCCAGATCTCGCCCAGCTTCTGGGTGAAGGCGCGCGCCGTGGTGTCCACGGGGCCGCCGGGCGGGAAGGGCACGATGAAGCGCACGGGCCGCGTGGGCCAGGCATCGGCCGCAAACGCCGGCCGGAATGCGGGCAAGAGGCTGCCGGCAGCCAGCGCGCCACCGGCGGACAGCAGGCGGCGGCGCGACGAAAAGGAAGACGGGGAAGAGGATGGGAAGGAAGACGGGGGCATGGCGAAACTCCGGGCAACGGGCGGCGGCTTGCCGCGCGGCCCATTCTGGGCAAGCCGACCTGCGCCGTGTTTCGCCAATATGGAAGGCGCGCTTCCAGCGCTCCCAAGCGGGGAAAACCCTGGGAGCGCGCCAGGCCAGGCGCCCCACGCCCCACGCCTCTAGTGGCTGATCATCCAGGGCCGCCGCGAGGGCGCGGACTTTGCGCCGCTGGGTGCCGTCACCGTGGCGCTGCGCCGCCCCGACCCGCAGCAGCCGCAGCCTGCCGGGTGCTTGAAGCGCGCATAGTCGCGCGAGCTGGCGGGCTCGTGGCGCGCTCGCTCGTTGGTGTCCATGGCGCGGCGCGTGCCGTCGGCCATCAGCGCCAGCCGGGGCGCTGCGGCCAGCACGCGCGCGGACGCCGTGCCGCAGCCCGGGCAGGCCGCTGGCTCGTCGCGCAGGCGCAGCGGCCGCAGGGCCTCGAAGCCGCCGCATTGCACGCAGTCATAGTCGTAGGTGGGCATGGGCGGGCTCCTTGGCGTCAGCGCAGGTCGGGGGACAGGGGCATGTCCACGCTGCCGTCGAACTGGACGACCGGCCCCGCCGCGTTGGGGTTGATGTCGAAGTCGAAGATGCCCGTGGGCAGCCACAGCGTGGCGCAGGAGTTGGGCACGTCCACCACGCCGCTGATATGGCCCTGCACGGGCGCCGTGCCCAGGATGGAATACGCCTGGGCGCCGCTGTAGCCGAATTTCTTCAGGTACTCGATGGCGTTCAGGCAGGCCTGGCGGTAGGCCACGTTGACATCCAGGTAGTGCTGCCTGCCGCTCTCGTCCACCGAGATGCCCTCGAAGATCAGGTAGTCGTCATAGCGCGGCGTGATGGGGCTGGGCTTGAAGATGGGGTTCTTGATGCCGTACTTGGCCATGCCGCCCTTGATGAGGCTGACCTTCATGTGCACCCAGCCGGCCATCTCGATGGCGCCGCAGAAGGTGATCTCGCCATCGCCCTGGCTGAAGTGCAGGTCGCCCACGCTCAGGCCCGCGCCGTCCACATAGACGGGGAAGAACACCTTGGCGCCGCGCGACAGATCCTTGATGTCGCAGTTGCCGCCGTGCTCGCGCGGCGGCACGGTGCGCGCGCCTTCTGCAGCGGCCTTGTCGCGGGCCTCGCCGCGCATCTGGCCCATGTGGGCCGTGCCGGCCGAGGGCGGGTTGGCCAGGCCGGGGACGCGTTCGGGGTCGGTGGCGATCAGGGCGCGCTCGCGCTCGTTCCACATCTCCAGCATGGGCCGGTCGGGCAGGCAGCCGATGAGGCCGGGGTGGATGAGGCCGGGAAAGTTCACGCCTGGTATGTGGCGCGAGCTGGTGAACATGCCCTTGAAGTCCCAGATCGATTTCTGGGCCGAGGGGAAATGGTCGGTCAGGAAGCCGCCGCCATTGTTTTTGGAGAAAAAGCCGTTGAAGCCCCAGAGGCTGTCGGGCTTGGCGCCGATGTCCAGCAGGTCCACCACCAGCAGGTCGCCGGGCTGGGCGCCCTTCACGCCCACGGGGCCGGACAGGTAGTGCACCGTGGTCAGGTCGATGTCGCGCACGTCGTCGGCGCTGTCGTCGTTCTTGATGAAGCCGCCGGTCCAGTCGTAGGTCTCCAGGATGAAGTCGTCGCCGGGCTGGACCCAGCAGGCCATGGGAATGTCCGGGTGCCAGCGGTTGTGGACCTTTTCGTTGTCGGTGGGCGGGCGGTTCAGGTCCACCTTGATCAGCGTATCCGTCATGTGCAAAAACCTCCTGGGTGGGTGGGGATCGACAGCGGAGAACGGGCCGGGTTGCGGCACGCCATCGCCGGCCTTGCTGTGGCGCCGCGCCGTGCCAACGCAGCGGCGCGCCCTCGGTGCGCCGGCAGGCGGCGCAGGGCGGGTATGAAGAAAAGGCCGGGAATGCATAAACACCATAGCAGCCGCGCCCGCCGGCCCGCCTAGGCAGCAACCCTGGGTTGACAGCCGGACGCCGGCGCTGGTGAAGCCACCCTTCCAGATTGGCGAATTGAAGCGGCCCCGCGATGCGGGCATGCTGGCGGACAGCCGCTGCGCCGCATGCCGGGCGCAGCGCCAAGAACACCGAGAACGGAAACACCGCCCATGCACCTGAGCGCACAGACCCACTACCAGGCCGAACTCGATGCCGGCCGCTTCTGCCTGCAGCAGTGCCCGCAATGCACGCGCCATGTCTTCACCCCGCGCGAGCTGTGCCCGCACTGCGGCGCCAGCCCGCTGCGCTGGGTACGCGCCAGCGGCCAGGGCACGGTCTACTCCACCAGCACCGTCGCGCGCAAGAGCGATGCCGGTGGCGACTACAACGTGGCCCTGATCGACCTGGACGAAGGCGTGCGCATGATGGGCCGCGTCGAAGGCATTGCGCCGGCCGACGTGCGCATAGGCCAGCGCGTGAGCGCCCATGTGGCGAGCAAGGACGGACGCGGCCTGGTGCTGTTCCAGCCCGCGCTTGGACAGGCGGCACAGGGATCGCAGGGAGGTGCAGCATGAGTACCCGCATCCCCCAATCCACCCTGGACGCCGCCGCCGTGAACCGCCCGCTGCGCGGGCGCGTGGCCATTGCCGGCGCCGCCACCTATGGCTGCGGCGAGGCGCCCGGCATGGACGACATGACCCTGCTGGTGCGCGCCGCCCATGCGGCCGTGGCCGATGCGGGCCTGACCATGCAGGACATCGACGGCCTGGCCACCTGCAGCGTCAACGCCAGCATGTGGACCATGCCCGTGATCGAGCACCTGGGCATCAACCCCACCTATGTGGACGGCACGATGATCGGCGGCAGCAGCTTCATCGCCCACCTGCTGCCCGCCATCCGCGCGCTGGAGGCCGGCCAGTGCAAGGCCGTGCTGGTGTGCTACGGCAGCGCCCAGCGCTCGGCCACCTTCGGCCGCAAGGAAGGCCAGGCGGCGCGGCGATTCCTGGACCCGCAGCCCTACGAGTTCCCCTATGAGCCCGTGCTGCCCGTGACCGCCTATGCGCTGGCGGCCGCGCGCCACATGCACGAGTTCGGCACCACGCGCGAGCAACTGGCCGAGGTGGCCGTGGCCGCGCGTGCCTGGGCCCAGCTCAATCCCGAAGCCTTCATGCGCGACCCGCTGACCATCGAGGACGTGCTCTCGGCCCGCCCCATCGCCAGCCCCTTGAGCGTGCGCGACTGCTGTCTGGTCACCGATGGCGCGGGCGCCCTGGTGCTGGTGCGCGGCGAGCGCGCCCGCGACCTGCCGCGCCCCCCCGTCTACGTGCTGGGCAATGCCACGGCGATCTGGAACCGCCAGATCTCCTGCATGCCCGACCTCACCACCACGGCCGCCGCGCAGTCGGGCGCCCAGGCCTTTGCCATGGCGGGGCTCACCGCGGCCGACATGGACATGGCCCAGCTCTACGACGCCTTCACCATCAACACCCTGCTGTTCCTGGAGGACCTGGGCTTTTGCGCCAAGGGCGAGGGCGGCGCCTTCGTGTCCAAGGGCGGTATCGCGCCCGGCGGGCGGCTGGCCGTGAACACCAACGGCGGCGGCCTGTCCTGCGTGCACCCGGGCATGTACGGCATCTTTGCGCTGATCGAGGCCGTGCGCCAGCTGCGCGGCGAGGCCGGCCAGCGCCAGCTGGGCCGCCACCGCACGGCCGTGGTCCATGGCAATGGCGGCACCCTGTCCAGCCAGTCCACGGCTGTGCTGGGTACGGCCGAGGCGCTTTGATTCCGTAGAGAGAAGAAAGAACACCGCAATGATCCGCGACCAAGAAACCCTCGAAGCCCTGCTGGACAGCGTGCGCCGCTTTGTGCGCGAGCGCCTGGTGCCCGCCGAGAACGAAGTGGCCGAGACCGACGAGATTCCCGAGTCCATCGTGCAGGAGATGCGCGACCTGGGCCTGTTCGGCATGACCATCCCCGAGCAGTTCGGCGGGCTGGAACTGACCATGGAGGAAGAGGTGCGCGTGCTCTTCGAGCTGTGCCAGACCGCGCCGGCCTTCCGCTCGGTGATCGGCACGACCGTGGGCATAGGCTCGCAGGGCATCCTCATCGACGGCACGCCCGAACAGCAGGCCGCCTGGCTGCCCAAGCTGGCCACGGGCGAGATCATGGCCTCGTTCGCGCTGACCGAGCCCGAGGCGGGCTCGGACGCGGCCTCGCTGCGCACCACGGCCACGCGCCAGAGCGACGGGGACGGGGACCACTACGTGGTCAACGGCAACAAGCGCTTCATCACCAATGCGCCGCATGCGGGCATGTTCACGCTGATGGCGCGCACCGACCCGGCCAACAAGGGCGCGGGCGGCGTCTCGGCCTTCATCGTGGATGCGAAGTCGCCGGGCATCAGCTTCGGCAAGAACGACGTGAAGATGGGCCAAAAGGGCGCGCACACCTGCGACGTGTTCTTCGACAACGTGCGCGTGCCGGCGGCCAACCTGATCGGCCTGAAGGAAGGCCAGGGCTTCAAGACTGCCATGAAGGTGCTGGACAAGGGCCGCATCCACATCGCGGCCGTGAGCGTGGGCGTGGCGCAGCGCATCCTGCGCGACGCGCTGAACTATGCGCTGGAGCGCAAGCAGTTCGGCCAGCCCATCTGCGAGTTCCAGCTGGTGCAGGCCATGCTGGCCGACAGCCAGGCCGAGCTGTATGCGGCCGAGTGCATGGTGATCGACGCCGCGCGCCGCCGCGACGAAGGCCGCAACGTCTCCACCGAGGCCTCGTGCTGCAAGATGTTCGCCACCGAGATGGTGGGCCGTGTGGCCGACCGCGCCGTGCAGATCCTGGGCGGCTCGGGCTACCTGGCCGAGTTCGGCATCGAGCGCTTCTACCGCGACGTGCGGCTGTTTCGCCTGTACGAAGGCACGACCCAGATCCAGCAGGTCATCATCGCGCGCAACATGGTGCGCGAGGCGCGCGCCGCATGAGCCGCATGAGCGCACCGGCCCCCGACCGCAATGCCTTCATGCGGCTGATCGGCGCCTCGCAGGTGCCCGCGCCGCCCGGCAAGGTCCATGTGCGCCTGCCCCACATGCGCGAGGAACTGCTCAACCAGTTGCCGGCCGCGCACGGCGGCGTGCTCATGACGCTGCTGGACTCCGTGATGTCGCGCGCCGCCGGCGAGCTGCCCGGTGCGCCATCGCAGACCGCCGTGACGGTGGAGATGAGCAGCCGCTTCCACCGCCCGGGCAAGGGCGCGCTGCTGGCCGAAGGCTGGGTGGTGCACGCCAGCCGCAGCCTGTGCAGCTGCGCGGCGCAGTTGCTCGATGAAGACGGAAAGCTGGTGGCCACGGCCACCGGCACCTTCAAGTACTGGCTGGCACCGACGGTATGAACACCCCCTGGGCGGCTACGCCGCTTCCCCCCGTTGCACGGCGCCCTCTCTCGCTTCGCGGGAGGAGGACGACGCCCTCGCTGCGGGGCGGCGCGGCCGGCGTAGGCCCTTGCTCGGCGTCTCGCGCTTGGAACACGCCAGTTGCGTAGGCCGTGCGCAAGCACTGAATAGTTGAGTCCAAGCTACTCCAGCGTGAGCCGGCCCTGCGCGTCGGCCACCAGCAGCTCCACCAGCTCCTGGGCGAAGGACGGCAGGGCCTCCAGGCTGCGCACGCAGATCTGCATCTCGCGCACCGACCAGGCATCGGACAGCGGCACGATGGCGATGTCCATGGAATGCGCATGGCGGCTGGCGGCCGACTCGGGCAGCACGCCCACGCCCACGCCGGACTCGATCATGCGGCAGGCCGTCTCGAAGTTGCCCACCTGGATGCGCTGCTTGATGGGCCGGTGCAGCTGGTCGCTGGCCTGGCGCAGGAAGGCGTGGATGGCGCTGGATTCGTGCAGGCCCACATGGTCCAGGTCCAGCGTGTCGGCAAAGGCCATCTGCATCTCGCCATCGAGCGCATGGCCGCGCGGCACGACCAGCACCAGACGGTCCCGGCGGTAGGGCAGGGTCTCCAGGTTCTCGGTGCGCACCAGGCCGGCGACGATGCCGATGTCGGTCTGCCCCTCGGTCACGGCACGCACGATGTCGTGCGACAGGCGCTCGCGCAGGTCGATGTTCACGTCGGGATTGCGGCGCAGGTAGTGGCGCAGCACGGGCGGCAGGAACTCGCCCAGCGAGGTGGTATTGGCAAACACCCGCACATGGCCCTTGATGCCGCGCACGTACTCCTGCATGTCGCCGCGCAGGTGCTCGATCTGGCCCAGCACCATGCGCGCATGGGTGACGAAGGCCTGGCCCGGCGGCGTCAGCGTCACGCCCTGGCTGGTGCGGTACAGCAGCTTGGTACCGATGCTCTCCTCCAGGTTCTTGATGCGCGTGCTGGCCGCCGGCAGGGAGATGAAGGAAAGTTCCGCGCCACGCGTCATGCTGTTGGCGTCGGCGATGTGCACCATGAGGCGCAGATCCACAAGATCGAAATGCATGGCCATCCGGCATTGTAGAAAGCCGCAGGCCCCGGCACTGAGCCGCACGCGTCAGTACAAACCGCAGTGCCGGCCGGGCGCGAACGCGCGCTTTCACAAATGCGAAGCCGCAGCAGGCCCGCGCGCCGTAGCATGGGCCCATCTGCCCGGGATAGCCGCCTCAGCCCATGAACCACACCGAAACCCCCTCCCCCAGCCCCATCAACAACGCGGCCAACCAGACCGCAGGAGCGCTGGGCCATCTGCGCGTGCTCGACCTCTCGCGCGTGCTGGCCGGCCCCTGGTGCACCCAGAACCTGGCCGACATGGGGGCCGACGTGATCAAGATCGAAAAGCCCGGCGAGGGCGACGACACGCGCCACTGGGGCCCGCCCTTCTTCCCCGACGCGGCAGGCAACCCCTCGGACAACGCCGTGTACTTCGCGGCCTGCAACCGCAACAAGCGATCGGTCACCGTGGACATGGCCACGGCCGAGGGCCAGCAGCTGATCCGCGAGCTGGCCATGCAAAGCGATGTGGTGGTGGAGAACTTCAAGACCGGGGGCCTCAAGCGCTACGGCCTGGACTATGCCTCGCTGAGCGCCCTGAACCCGCGCCTGATCTACTGCTCGGTCACGGGCTTCGGCCAGACCGGGCCCTATGCGCCGCGCGCCGGCTACGACCTGCTGGTGCAGGCCATGAGCGGGCTCATGAGCATCACGGGCCGCGCCGACAGCGAGCCCGGCGGCGGCCCGCTGCGCGTGGGCGTGGCCGTGATCGACCTGTTCACCGGCATGTATGCGACCACGGCCATCCTGGGCGCCGTGGAGGCACGCCACCACACGGGGCGCGGCCAGCACATCGACATGGCCTTGCTGGACGTGGCCATGGCCGTGCTGGCCAACCAGGGCGCGGGCTTCCTGAACACCGGCCATGTGCCGGGCCGCCAGGGCAACACCCACCCCAGCGTCGTGCCCTACCAGGACTTCCCCACGGCCGACGGCCGCATGCTGCTGGCCATAGGCAACGACGGCCAGTTCGCGCGCTTTTGCGGGGCGGCCGGCGTGGACTGGGCGCGCGACGAGCGCTTTGCCACCAATTCCGCCCGCGTCATCCACCGCGACACGCTGATCCCGCTGATGGCCGATCTCACGCGCGGCCGGCCCACGGCCGAATGGATCTCGCTGCTGGAGGACAAGGCCGTGCCCTGCGGACCCATCAACCACATCGGCCAGGCATTCGACGATGCGCAGGTGCGCGCGCGCGGCCTGCGCGTGGAGCAGGAGCGCTACCCGGGTGCCATGCCGCCTGCCGGCGAGACCATCAACCGCGTGGTGACCACGGCCAGCCCGCTGCGCCTGTCGGACACGCCCACCACGCTGCGCCATGCGCCGCCCGCCCTGGGCCAGCACACGGACGAGGTGCTGCGCGAGCGCCTGGGCCTGGATGCGCAGCAGCTGCAGGCCCTGCGCGGCAAGGGCGTGGTCTGAGCGACTGGCGACTGGCGACTGGCGACTGGCGACTGGCGACTGGCGACAGACACCGGGCGCCTTGATGCGCCGAAGTTTCCGATGCCTTGAAACCGGCCACCCGCAGGCGCGGATGGCTTTGCCACAGGCGTGCAAACGGCTTTTAGGACACGTCCTATCGAAAATCAGATGGCAGGCATTCTCATCATCAGACGGTGCGGAAATAATTCCCACCACAGATGCAGATAGCCACTTTTTCCCTGTCCGAAGTCCCTAGGACAACTACCCGCAATGCCGGCCGGCAGCGCACGGCAGCCGCCGCCGAACGCCTGGCTGCAGCGGGTGTCCGCATGCCAGACGGTGCTGGCGGATTGTTCGGAATCGTCTGCATCTTCCCCGCTGCTGCGGCATGCCCGCGAAGCGCCCGCCGCAGCGCAGGCGCACGGACAGGGACTGCGCCATGAGGCCTCGCGTCAAGGGCCGCATCTGCCGGACCTCGGGCTGCTTTCCTCCCTGAACGGGCACTGCAGCCCTCGTTTTCTCTTTCGCTGATACCCGTTCCACCTTGCCCTGCACGGCAGGCAAGGTGCGCCCTGCTGCACGCCTTTTTTCCCCTTGCCGTTCAAGGGACATGCCTACAGGACTTCGCCATGCAAGCCTTTCGCAATCTCAAGATCTCCTCCAAGCTGCTGCTGGCCTTTGTGGCCGTCCTGGCATTGACCACCTTCGTGGGCCTTTATGCCGTGCTGCAGCTCAGCCGGATCAACCAGGCGTCCATCGACATCGCCACGCGCTGGATGCCTTCATCACGCATGTTGCTCGACATCCGCGCCACCACGGCCCGCTACCGCGTCAACGAGCTGCAGTACCTGATATCCACCAGCGACCAGGACATCGGTGCCTTCGACAGGATCATGGGCGAGCTGTGGAAGAAGACCCAGGCCCACTACGACAACTACGCCAGCTTTATCAGCACCGAGCAGGAAAAGGCCACCTACGACGAACTGGGCCGGCTGCGCACCGAGTATGCCAAGGAGCACGCCCTGGTCATGGCCCTGGCGCGCAACGGCCGCAAGGACGAAGCCCTCGTGCTGTCCCAGGGCGAATCGCTGGAACTGAGCCGACGCCTGTATGACCAGATCGACCGCATGGTGCAGATCGACCACGAAGGCGGGCAGCAGGCCAACGACCAAGCCAATGTCCTCTACCGCAGCGCGCGCGGCTGGGTGGTCGGCCTGCTGGGAGCCAGCATTTTGCTGGGGCTGGCGCTGGCGCTCACGCTGGCGCGCATCGTGGCGCGGCCATTGAACGAGGCCCTGGACGTGGCCCAGGCCGTGGCCGAAGGCGACCTGACGCACAGCATCCAGGCCACCACCACCGACGAAACAGGCCAGCTGCTGCACGCGCTGCACCGCATGGACCAGAGCCTCGTCCACATCGTCCGGCAGGTGCGCAACGGCACCGACTCGATCGCCACGGCCTCCAGCCAGATCGCCTCGGGCAACAATGATCTTTCGGCACGCACCGAGCGGCAGGCCAGCTCGCTGGAAGAAACCGCAGCCTCCATGGAGCAGCTCACCGTCACGGTGCGTCAGAACACCGACAACGCGCGCCAGGCCAACCAGCTGGCGGCCTCGGCCTCGGCCGTCGCCCGGCAGGGCGGCGAGGTGGTCTCCCAGGTGGTGGACACCATGGACGCCATCCATGCCTCCTCGCGCAAGATCGCCGACATCATCGGCGTGATCGACGCCATCGCCTTCCAGACCAACATCCTCGCACTCAACGCTGCCGTCGAGGCGGCACGCGCGGGCGAGCAGGGCCGGGGCTTTGCCGTGGTGGCGGCCGAGGTGCGCGCCCTGGCGCGGCGCTGCGCCGATGCAGCCAAGGAGATCAAGCTCCTGATCGAGGACTCCAACGGCAAGGTCAGCACCGGGTCGGCCCTGGTCGCGCAGGCCGGGCAGACCATGCAGAACATCGTCAGCAGCGTGCGCAACGTGACCGACATCATGGGAGAGATCACGGCCGCCAGCGTCGAGCAGACGACAGGCCTGGAGCAGATCAACCAGGCCATCTCCCAGATGGACCAGGTCACCCAGCAGAACGCCGCCCTGGTCGAGCAAGCCGCCGCCGCCGCACAGTCCCTGCAGGAGCAGGCCTATAGCCTGCAGCAGGCCGTGAGCGTCTTCAAGCTGGAGCGCGGCCTGGCACTCACCGCCCTGCCCGCCACCCCCCAGCCC